>NZ_JAUBVX010000078.1:0-24794 GCF_036706065.1 Microcoleus sp. A2-C3
GAATAATTTGAATCCGGGAACTTCGCCGAATACCAATCAGAATAATTTGAATCCGGGAACTTCGCCGAATACCAATCAGAATAATTTGAATCCGGGAACTTCGCCGAATACCAATCCCAGCAACAATTTGTCTCCCAACAGTACCAATGGCAACGGCACGGGCACTTTTTGAACGGCCGCCGGATGAGTTAAGCTAAGACATGGAAGTGGCGATTCCCTACCCTTCGGGATAGCTTCGCTCGCGCGTAATTGAGGAAACCTACTGTGTCAAACTTAGTTCAACGACTAGAAATAACCGCTCATCCGCAACTCGAAAAATCCCTCGGCTATCGAGGAGACAGTCGCTGGGTAGCTTGGCGGTGGGAACCCGACATCGACCAACTTATTTCCTGCGACGGCAAAACAGTCGGTACTGGCAATAATATGGCTTGGCTAGTATTTTTACAGCACGATTTAGTTAAGCCTGCTCTACAAGAGTACAACTTTGCTGAGGGCGATCGCTACTGGCTGCTTTTAGACACCGAAACTCGAAATCTCTACGTCGGCGAAGGGAAATCAGTTCAAAGTCTACTAGAACAGCCGGAGAGTTTAGCTTTGTTAGCCTGTCTCGATGGCGGAAATGCCGGACAAACTGCTGAAAATTGGCAGCAAACGCTATCTCAACTAACAACAACAACCGCCTTTCGCCACCTAACAAATGCCATTCCTTTCGGAATCGCCGCCGCTTTAATAGGTGCTTTAGGAATCGGAACCGGATTGTGGGTAGTCCCGACAGTGCAACAGAAACTCACCCAAAAAACAGCTTTTACTTCCCCAATTAGTTCAGCAGCCAACTGCGGGATTGGCGGTTCCGACGATTTTTCAGCTTATGTTGGTTCGTCGAGCTCAGATAAAGAACTTCACTTAATCGGCGTTTACGAAGCTAATTCGGAGCACGGGAACGGAAATTTGTCGAAAAGTGCGTTAGCGAAGCCAACGAAGAGGATCGAAATCAACGTAGAACCCCGAAACAAGCCAATAATTCTCGCACTTTCAGCCTACGAACCTGTCAACTGGAACATAAATGTAGAACCCGGAACTGTTATCGAAAAAATCATTGTTAACGGATACCATAACCAAACAGTTTCAGGAGTTTCGGGAATTCCAATAGAAGAACACAGCTACGAAGAAACCGGAGACTATATCGGCGAGTTTATTTACAAGTGGGGTGCTACCACTGAAAGTCCCAATACTCCCTCCCTCGTCACTAAATTGGAACAGATAAACCGCACAAGTTTAACTTCTTTTCAAGGATGCTACAGAGGTACTAACTTTAGTATCAAATCAGAATCGTGACAGACAGCGAAAAGTTAAAAACAAGTCCGCTAAAATCACAAAACCCGCATCAGCGGGTTTTTTGTTGAGAGTGAAATTTGACATTTTTATGGTATAATATGCCGTGGCATCATGCCAATTCTCAATTCCGAATTTCCAATTCTAACAATGCTAATAAAATCACTATGAAATACTGGTACGAAACCATCGCAGTAGCGCAGCGAATTTTAATTGAATTAGGGAGGCGGCGACGCAGCTTAGTTTTGTGGAGTATTTTTCCAGTTTCTATCTTGCTAATTAACGGTTTAATCTTAAAAGAACGCGCTAATCTCACCACGGCAAAAGCCTTTGAAAGTGCTGCACCCGCAAGTTTAGTAGGAGCCGCTTTATTTTTTAGCTGTCTCGGCGGCAGCGTCGCAACGGTAGTATCAGAACGAGAACAACATACTCTCAAACGCTTATTTATTTCTCCCTTGAGCGGCACTTCCTACTTTTTAGGAATTTTTATTGCTCATAGTTGCATCGGCATCGGTCAGGTACTTTTAGTATACACGATCGCAGCGTGTTTAGGAGCACAATTTCAAGGATCTATTTTGTTAGGGTGTGCGATTATTTTACTGAGTATTGTATCTTACGTAGGCGTGGGCTTTATTCTCGGCACGCAGTTTGCGAGGCGCACTGAAGATGTCAACTCGCTAGTAGCAGCTTTCGGCGTTCCTTTGTTGATTTTAGGAGGCGCATTTTTGCCGACTGCGCTGTTTCCCAAAACTCTGCTGGATCTCGCCCAGTACAATCCAATTTATCACATGAACGAAGCCCTAATAGGCGTGTGGGCTAACGGCAAAGATTTTGCGGATATTGAATCGCACTTCTGGTTTTTATTAATATTTGCTATTTTAATGATAGTGGCAGGGTGGCTGTCTTATCGGCGGATGTTGAACACGGAAAGAAGACTTTAAACAGTTGACAGTTGACAGTTGACAGTTGACAGTTGACATTTACTGGGTACCAGGCGCAGGCTGGTAATCAGTTAAAAGATATCCGTAGGGGCGAAGCATTTCGGCAGTAAATATCTGCTTGTTACTAATAATTTATCTGCCGGAATGCTTCGCCCTCTACCAAAGCTGTTAATAATATAATTAAACTTAGGGAGATTTAAAACCTTGCTGCAAATTGAAAAGCTAAATAAGTCTTATGGCGAACGTTCAGTGCTTAAAGATTTAACACTGCACATTCAAGCTGGCGAAATTTATGGTTTACTTGGGCCAAACGGTGCTGGTAAAACTACAACTATCAATATTTTATGCAATTTGCTAAATGCCGACAGCGGCAAAGTTTCCATCAATGGCGAACCTGTTTCGGAATCGACTAAACCGTTAATAGGTGTAGCGCCCCAAGAAAATTTGCTTTATAAAAGCCTTAGTTGCGAAGAAAATCTCAATTTTTTTGCTCAAATTTATGGTTTAAATCGCAAACAGCGCAGCTATCAAGTAGAGCAATGTTTAAAGGCAGTAAATTTGATAGATAGAGCTAAAAGTCCGGTGGAAACTTTGAGCGGAGGAATGCAGCGCCGTTTGAATATTGCGGTGGCTTTGGTGCACCAGCCTAAATTAGTAATTTTAGATGAACCGACAACGGGTTTAGATATTGAAGCTCGTTATGAAATTTGGGAGTTAATTCAGCGTTTACAATCGGAAGGAATTACGATTTTGCTGACAACTCATTTGTTGGATGAAGCTGAACGTTTGTGTCAGAGAATTGGGATTTTAAAAAATGGTAGCATTGTGGCTGAGGGTAGTTTGGAGGAATTACAAAGACTGATTCCGGCTCAAGAAATTATTGTTATTAAAACTACTGAAGAAGAAAAGACGATCGTCCGCGCTGAAAAATACAGTTTTATCCCCCGTCGCTACGGTAGTGATTTGGCTTTTTGGCTGCCGGAATGTTTGGAATTAAAAGAGATTATTTTGCTGTTTGATGGGATTTCTATTGATTCAATTGCTCGGTATCCGGTGCGGTTAGAACATATTTATGTTGAGGTGACAAAACAAAGCGAACTAGGTTTGTAGAAGACCGGGCGGTTGAAACCGCCGTCTGCATCTACTTTTTTACCCGAAAGAATTGGTTTAAAGCCTTTCCCTTCTAGGGGGAATTTAAAATCAGACTATTCATTACTCCAATCCTCTTCCTTCCAGGTATAGGTCGCCGTCAACTGTCAACTGTCAACTGTCAACTGTCAACTGAATTAGACGGCTTTTGCCCAGGATAGCCAAGTTTCCATCGGGCGAAAACCTACTGATTGATAAAGCTTTGTCGCGCCTGTCAAACTGTCAGCATCGACGCTGAGTTTGGCTGTATTTGCACCCGCCGCTTTTAAGGTGTGCAATCCGGCTAATAACATTGCTTTTCCTAATCCCATTTTCCGAAAGTCGCGTCGCGTACCCAATAGTTCAATCCAACCGTCTTTTGTGTCGCTACGGTGGTTTTTCTGGGGTTTGATTTGACAGTCGCAGAAAGCTGCAAATCTACGATCGCCCGAAACAGCAATTAAATCTAATTCCGGCTGATAATTTTCGTCTTGCATCCAGTATCGCACGGTTTCGGCAGTTAAATCGTGGTGGTTCCAGTGATCGATAAATGACTGGTTGAACATTTCTACCCAGGGTTGGATGTCTTTTTCTCCCGATACGTGTGTCAGCGCAAAATCTGCGGGAAATTCGGGTGCGGGAATTGGTTCGGCGAGCGATCGCGCCATTGTGAGAAAATAGCGATCGACTGCAAAGCCCTGTTTTTCTAATAGCAGCATTCCATCGGTTCGATCGTCGCGGTTGTAGGTACGCAATTTTGCTGGTAAATTCCGTTGTTTGGCGACTTCGCTCAGCCGCTTTTCGCCCCATTTAACGATCTCTGTTTCTAAACCTTCACCGCGCAGGTTTGGATGCACGTAAAACCAGAGACAGGCGTCTATTTCATCCTGGGAATCGGGCATATCTAGGAGTGCTAAACCGATCAATTTGTAATTACCGTCTTCCCACAACTGCACGTCGCGGGCTTTGTCGAGTTTAGGGGCATCTAGTACGAGCTTGAGTTCGCTGGCTGATACTTCTTCGCCGAGTCGATCGACTGTTTCGCAAGCATCGATTAAATTTGCGATCGCACACCAGTCACTTTCGCCCTTGTAGGAGCGTGTTGTCAAGATATTCATAAAAAACTTTGCAATCCGTAATTTCGGACTGTTCCTCTTAATGGGTATTGGCAAATGAGTACAGTAATTCGGACATTTTGCACAAATGTCAGCAACAGGCTTTCTGGCCTGTTCCACAAGAAACAAGTATTGTTTTCGGGCGGCTAATCTTAGCCCGCACCTCAACAGCTTTTAGTATTAGAGAATGGTGTTGATAAAACTCAGAAACCTGTTTATATCACCCAGGCTTTCAGGTTTTATCTCATAGCGCAATCATAAAAATTGGTTAGCCCATTTGGGCGGTTTTTTTTATTGGAGTCTGTGGCCAGAGGAACGCCCAACCTTTGCAAGCAGCGCCCTCGAAGTTATCAAAGCTGGTGCTTGACTAACTGTTGTTTAAATAAATTTGATGCAGCTAAGTAAAGAAGTTTTCACCCCCACCGGGTAGTTGATTTTTACTTTTGCTCTGTTTTACAAAAAATCCTGTTTCAGGGATTTGTTGCTGCTCCTGTTCACTCACCCGATCGGGCGAGGGGAACAGTTGAAGTTCTTAAAAAGTTCCCTAATTCAACTATAACCGCTCAGGTTTTTTTTGGCAAGTTCGATCTGAGGAAACTTTTGTTAGTATTAGCCCGATGCTGGGTTCGACGGCAGAAGCACCACGCTTTTAAGCGGTCATAGGTATAGTTTTGATAACTTTTTGCCAGACTTGAAGATTTAATTTTATCCAAACGTTAAACTGACGTTAAACTGCTTTCTGGGATTTGTGTGAGGTAAATATGCTTGACAACCTCGATTTAGATATTTCGCTGGATAAAGAAACCTATGAGGCCAAAATTGAAGTTTTAATGCAGCAGTTGCGATCGCTCCAACAAACCTGCTGGGAAAAAAAAATGCCCGTAATCATCGTACTCGAAGGTTGGGCCGCCGCGGGCAAAGGCGCACTCGTCAAAAAAATGGTGGGTTACATGGATCCGCGCGGCTTTACCGTTCACCCGATTTGGCCGCCGTCAGAGGCAGAAATGGACTATCCTTTTCTGTGGCGGTTTTGGCAGAAACTCCCAGCCCGCGGTCGGATTGGCTTTTTTTATCACAGTTGGTACACTCATCTTTTAGAAGACCGGTTGTTCGAGAGAGTCTCCGAGGCCGAAGTACCGACAATCATCAGACAAATCAACGCCTTCGAGCGCATGATGGTAAACGACGGCGCGGCAATTGCCAAATTTTGGATTCACCTGAGCAAAAAAGAACTCAAACATCGGCTCAAAAAACTAGAAGACGATAGCTTACAAGCTTGGCGAGTGCGGCCGGAAGATTGGAAACAAGCCAAAAAATATCAAGAATACACGACTTTGGCCGAAGAAATGATAACTCAAACCGGCACGGGCCCGGCACCTTGGACGCTAGTAGAAGGCGACTGTCAGCGCTGGGCGAGAGTCAAAGTTTTAACGCAAATGGCAGCCAAAATTACAGAAGCCCTAGACAGACTCCCCACACAATCTGCACCCGTTCCATTGCCGCCTCAAGAAAAGTTGCAACCCACCGAACCAGACTTGCTCGCCCAAGTAGATTTAACTCTATCCTTGTCGCCAGACGAATACAAACACGAACTTCGCGAAGCACAAACCAGTTTTGGTGAACTGCAACAAAGCATCCACGAAAAGGACATCCCCGTGTTAGTGCTGTTTGAAGGTTGGGATGCGGCCGGTAAAGGAGGAGCGATCAAACGTTTGACGGACATCCTAGACCCCCGCAGTTACTCCGTCAATGCCTTTGCTGCGCCGACGGACGAAGAAAAAGCTCACCACTACCTCTGGCGCTTCTGGCGGGAGTTGCCGACTGCTGGTAAAATCAGCATTTACGATCGCAGTTGGTATGGTAGAGTGCTCGTCGAGCGAGTCGAAGGATTTGCCACCGAACTCGAATGGCGTCGAGCTTACCAGGAAATCAACGAATTTGAGGAGCAACTCACCAGTTTCGGTTGTATCTTAGTTAAATTCTGGCTGCACATCAGTCCCGAAGAGGAACTAAAGCGGTTTACAGACCGACAAAATAATCCATTTAAACAATACAAACTCACTCAAGAAGATTGGCGGAATCGAGAAAAGTGGAATTATTATGAAGTGGCGGTGAATCAAATGATTCAGCGCACCAGCACGCCGACAGCTCCCTGGACGATAATTGCGGCCGATAACAAGTATTATGCTCGTGTTAAAGTAATTCAAACGGTAACGCAGGCAATTCGGAATCAACTGAAACGCCGATAAATTGGGATTGGTGAATGGGTAACAGGTAATGGGGAAAATACAGGCAGCACAAAGCAGGCAAGATTGCCAAGTCAATTTCACCTGCCGCCAGCTCCATCCATTATCAATTACCGATCGACCATTACCAGTGATCAATTACCAATTATCTGTCAGCAATCTGTGACCATCCCCAAAAGGGGTGCAAGCCACCGACGCTATGAGTATGGAGATCCTAAAATTTTAGATCAAAGTTTAAACTCCCAGATTCATCTGTGGAGTCAATCTAAAATCTCAAATCTAAAATCTCAAATCGACTGACTGGAAGTAGCGAGCTCGATTGCCTGTAACCAATAGTTGATAGCTGACTGGAATCGAGGATCAGGAGAAATGCGATCGCAGTGCGCGATCGGCGAAAGTTAACAACCCAACCGATGCCGGCATTGCCTACCGCAGCTAAATTCGCGCTCGCTTCCACAATTCCGTACTAATTTATGAAGACACAGAATATTGCAAGATGCCTGAACTATTCGCTCGCATTCTATTTCTATTCCTCCTCTTCTCACTGATCAAATCGTGGTGGGATCAATCGGGAGGTAAAGACAATCCTTTAATAGATCGGCTGCGCGTTTTGCTGCTGATCAGCCTTTTGTTCCTAGCTTTTTTTGCCCCAGACACGCCAGTCGGAGCAGCGATTTTCGGCTTAATAGCCTTTTTCTTTAAGCCGCTGGGTTTTTCGATTACGTTACTGGTGATTGCATCGGCGCTGATTACGAACGGGGGCATCCGCAACCCGGCGCCGAGAATGATCCTGGCAGCACTGCTAGTTTTGATCCTTTCGAGTATGCCAGTTGTGGCTTACTGGTTCGCCGATCAAGCAGAACGGGATGCGGCTGCACGCACCACAGTTTGCTGCGATGAAACAGCCGCGGCGATCGTCCTGCTGGGCAAGGGAACGACTAACAGTCACACCGCCAACCGAGAAGCGATTCAACTGGCAGACACAGGGAATCGCCTGCCCTACGCTGCCGTTTTGTACAAAAAACAATTAGCACCTTTGGTGATTGTTACAGCCGGGCCCAGAGCAGATTTACAGAATTATACTGGCGAAGCTAAAGATATCGAGACTTTGCTGGCAAGCAACATGGGCGTGCCGCGCAACAGTATCGTTCTCGACGATAATGGCAGGAACATACGCACCAGCGCAGAGGAAGTGAGAAAGATCCTCGACAGTCGCGGCGTCGGGCGCAAAGTAATCCTGGTAACATCTGCGATTCAGATGCGGCGTGCCAGCCTCGCTTTTGCGAATATGGGAATCCAGGTGATTCCTAGAGCTACGGACTTCTACACTTACCAGCCCGTATCAGGAGGTAGATCCCGACTGCGCTTAGACGCGGCAGATTTCCTGCCCAGTGCAGAAGCTTTGGTAACTACGACACGAGTATTTGATGAATATTTCGGGTCTATTTATTACTATTTGCGTGGCTGGCAGGCTCCCAGGGCCTAAAGCGGCAAGTTGGTGGTGTTTTTCTTAGGCAACACCGACTACTCCCCAGATTGGTTTAACATCTCATGAGAATGTGACCTTTGTGGGGAGCTGTATTGTCTCATTCCGGCGGGGTCGCCGACGGCAAAGTTGGCAGTTAATAAAAACACCGCCCAAAATATAGGCTCCTCCCACTTGGATTTTTTTGGGGCTGGCGCTTCTTTAGCTTTGGCGGAGGTGACGATGACTTTGAGGTCTAGTTTGCCTTCAATTTCTTTGCCTTTGAGAATTCCTTCGCTGCATACACCCTTAAAAGCTAGCGGATCTGGTTTTGGTGCTTCTGCTTTCGCTTCATCTGGCATTGTTTTGTCCTGATTTTGGTCGATCTGGTTGGATAGTAAGTTCCCAGAGGTTCGGGGGGTTTCCGGATCGGATTGCGCGAACTCTGAAAAATTTAAATTAAATATGCACCCCGCCCCTTACTGGGGCTTAAATATCAGAGCCTGAAGGCATTTCAAGCGAGTGGTGGTTTGTTGGGTAGCAGCGTTGCCTGGAAGCTGCTACTTATCTATCTGGGTGAAAGGGAGATTTTTATGCAAAATACAGGTTCTTCTGAAAAATTGTGAATAAATTTATTATCTCTACGCAAGCGAAAACGTCAATACCATTAAGGCTGAGTTTGGTTTTATTACCTCATAAATTCTATTTCTTGTAGGAGCGGAAGTGGCGCAATTACTGGAAAAACTGGGTTTATGGCTGCATTGCCCGATCGAACTACGAATCTAAAATCTCATACGCTCTAAATCATCGACAGTGAAAACATCCACCAGCAAACTATCTTCCCTGCAACCAGAACAACTGGCAGCTTGGGCAACAGAGGCAATTAATCGCAGTAAATCTGGTCAAATCCCCACGTACATACCTCTGCTTGCGGGAGCCGACAGACAATGCTTTGCCGTGCAAATTAGGGCAATTGACGGTCAAATTTTGAGCTGGGGCAGCGTCGATAAAACATTCCCGCTGATGAGCGTAGTCAAGCCGTTTGTGCTGCTTTATTTGCTGTGCGAGTTGGGCGAAAAAGCGGTTTTTGATTGCGTGGGCTGCGATCCTTCGGAAATGGCTTTTAATTCCCTGACTCAACTGGAAATAGATCAAGGGAAGCCGAGAAATCCGATGATTAATAGCGGGGCGATCGCCCTTGCATCTTTGATTCCCGGTAAAAATGCAGTTGAGCGCTGTCAAAACCTGGGAAATTGGCTGAATCAACAAGCAAACAGTCAGTTATTTGTTGACGAGTTAATGCTCGATTCAGTGAATGCAATGCCGAATCAAAAAAATTGGGATCTTGCCTTAGCAATGGTAGAATCGGGTTCTCTGCAAAACTCAGAAATTGCGTTAGAAACTTATAATCGCGTCTGCTGTTTGTCGGGAACTGTGGAAGATTTGGCTAAGCTGGGAATGGTGTTGGTAAATGGTGGTGAAGCGATCGGGGAAAACTGCCGTACTGTGAAAGCGCTGATGGCTACTTGCGGTTTGTATGAAGCATCGGGCCGCTTGGCGCTGCGGGTGGGATTGCCGGCTAAGTCGGGAGTTAGTGGGGCTTTGTTGTCGGTTATTCCGGGTGAAGGGGCGATCGCATCTTACAGTCCGCCTTTGAATAAAGAGGGAAATTCTGTCGGCGGTTTGTTTATATTGGAACAAATAGCTAAAAGTCTGCGGCTGAGTGTATTTGATTAAATTTGGAATTGGGAATTGGGAATTGGGGAATTGGGAATTGGGGAATTGGGAATTGGGGAATTGGGGAATTGGGAATTGGGAATTGGGAATTGGTTATTAGAAAAATCACTAACAAGTAACCACTAACTATTACCCATGCCCAATGCCCGATGCCCGATGCCCAATGCCCAATGCCCAATGCCCCATGCCCGATGCCCAATGCCCAATGCCCACTGACTACTGCTTTTCGCCCAAAATAGCATAAACCACAGTCTCTTCTTTTTTGCCGCGCAATTGAATTGAGCCTACTTTTTGGCCTTCGTAGCGATCGCGCACATAAGCAAAAGTCCTCCCCGTCACCAACAAATTAAAAGGACTATCAGACACAATTTCCTTATTCATCGCCTCCAATCTAGCAGCAACATTGACAGCATCACCGATCACAGAATAATTCAAACGTCGGGAACCGCCGACACTACCAGCAACTAACTGTCCAGTATGCAAACCAATACCAAACTTAATTAAAGGTTTGCGTTTAATTCTAAGCTGCTGATTAATTTCGTTTAGCTTTTCGTGCATGGCGATACAAGCCGCAACTGCATTCAAAGCATCTTGTTGAATTTCGGAATATTCGCTATGGCAAAAAGGCACACCAAAAACTGCCATAATTGCATCACCGATGTATTTATCAACAACGCCACCATGATCCATAATACAGTTGGTCATCGCTTCCAAATAATTGTTTAGCCAGGTGAGCAAATCTCGCGCTGGCATTTTTTCAGAAATCGAAGTAAAACTGCGAATATCCATAAACAGCACAGTTGCTGTAAGTTCTTGAGGTTCGAGTTCTCCCTGTTCAAAGATTTCAGCTTTGCGTCGCCAAATAAGCTGAGCAGTTTCGGGTGCGACGTGCTGTTCAAATAACCTCATCAACTGCTGTTTTTCGTACTGTTCCCGCAGTTGCAAAGCAGTGCCAGATAAAATAAGAGTGCCGATGGGTGCGGCAATGGGAAGCCACCAAAAATAGAAGCCAAATAACAAAGCAGCAGCCGTAACCCAAATTACAGGCAAACCGAGGGCGATCGCAATTCTGTCTTTAACACCTCGGTTGTACAAAACCGAAGTAGTCAGCGGGCCAATCGCCAATAATAACAAATTTTCTAGCTGTATCGGCAGCCGCCGCAGCAAGCGTTGATTGAGCAAATTGTCAATCAACGCTGCATATAAATAAACCCCACCCGTAGTTTTGTTGAGAGGCGTAGATATCTGGTCAAAACCAGTAGCAACTAGGCCGACTAAGACTAATTTATTCGCTAAAGCACTTTCAGGAATTCTGCCTTCTACAACATCTACAAAAGCATAGGTGGGTAGATTTTCTGTTTTCCCCGGCCAGTTAACCAAGACTGTTTGTTCCTGCATATTTTGTAGTTGCGGCAGCAATACAGGATTTTGGGGGTTAGCAGCGTTGTACCTCTGAGTCATTGCTAAACCGAAGTTAGGAATGGAGTCGAGAAATATTTTTAAATCGCGGCTAACGCCGTCGCTGTTGGGTTCGTGTATTATATGTCCGATACCTGCGGCGGCTGCTTTTAAAGATGCTACGGGTTGTTCTTTGGTGGTTCTTGGGAGTACAACTCTGCTGTTGGCGGCGATCGCACCGGCTAACATTTTATCTTTGGGACTCGGATCTAGGAACAGAATATCGAAACCAACTGCTGTGGGGGGAGATTTTTTCAGGGCTGATAGAAGTTCGGCGTAGCGATTGCGCGGCCAAGGAAATTTACCGTATTCCTGCAAGCTTTGGGGCTCGATCGCAATTACCGCAATTCTGTCATCCCACCCCGAATTTGGTAAAATTCCCGATTCTCGAATTTGAAATAGGGTTTTGTATGCCAAATATTCAAGGGGTTTCCAGATTCCAAATTGCAGCAAGGTTGCAGACAGGATACCTGCGGCGGCGCCTGTCAGCCAGGGAGGATTTGTGTTGATATATTGCCGGATGCCGATCAGTTGATTGTGTTTGAGATGTTCAATCAATTCTTTGAACTTCATGGAATTAATTTCACGCAATAATTGACATCAAAGTCCGATGTTTCAGATTAGAATACCGGGCGGTTGAAACCGCGTCTATACAAACAAAACCCGATCTGAGAGGGGTTGAAGACCAAATCGATAGTCCAGATGATAATACCGGGCGGTTAAAAGCGCCGTCTGATCTAGATATAGCAACCGCCACATTGGTGAGGACATAAATCACTTCATGAATAGAGCCGATACCCGTACTGCATCAATGATTTGGTTCCCGTTATGCAACTGTCAACTGTCAACTGTCAACTGTCAATTGCTATAGGTTGTTTAGGGAACTGCGAGAGTGTAATGCGTTTCTGTGACTGACGGGCCTCGGACTACGATGTTGATGCGGCGGCTTGGAGGTAAAATCCCTTGGATTTTGAAGTTTCCCTGTCGATCGATCTTAATGGCTTGGTTGTTGACATAAATTATGTCGATCGGGTTAATTTGACCGCTGAGGCGATAGATATTGCCGCTGAGTCTCGACAAATTTCGGACTTTGAGTTGGGCTAGACGAGGGCTGGCTGAGGGCGCGACGGGCGAGGTTTGAGGGAAAATTGTCGTGGCGTTGCCGCGGGTGACAACTACTTGCGAGTCGGTGCGCCCCGATACTTCGACTGTACCTTCAATAGTTTCGACTGAGGTTTTGCCGTCGCCGACGCTAACGCCAAAGGATGTACCCCGGACTCCGGCAACGCCTTCGGGGGTTTCTACTCTGACTGGGGCGGTTCTGGGAGATTTTTTTTGTTGGGCAATTTGACGGGTTTCGCCAAGTCCGCTGAAGGTATTTAAGGCGGCTATTTGCTGGGGCGGGATAATTGTTGAGCTGTTGGCGGAGGCTGTTGGCGCAGCAGTTTTGCCGATCGACAATCTAACTCGCCCCCTGCTGACAAAAATAGCTGTGTCATTTTCGCCTGCACTGCTGGACAAATCGGATATTTTGACTGCGGTTTTTTCGGCTACTTCGACGATGCCGATGTGGTTGTCGATCGCTAAACGGGCTGTGGAATCGGGGCCGGTGATGATTTCGTCTCCGGGGGCGAGTAGCCGATCGCCCACAACTGCTGGTCGCCCTTTAAAGGTGACAGTACCGCGAATTTCTTGAATTTCGAGCGATCGTCCGGCTGCTGTTCCCTGAGCCTTTAGAGCCTTGGCTGGGGATGGATTCGCCGCCGCTGTTTGCGGATTTTTGGGAGACGTTGAGCCTGTTGGGGCTTGATCGACTGAGATAATTTTAGTAGGGTTTGACTGCTGTTTGGGGGATGGAGAGAGCGGACTGGCGATCGTCCCACGAAATGTCGGCAGACAGGCCAGCACAGCTAAGGACAAACTTATGAGTGGAATTTTGGTCGATCGCCAGCACGTACACATTTTATTCATTATTTCAATTTTGTCATATTGAAGTTTGTAGACTTCATTTCCTCTAGCAGACGCCCCAAATCCGGAAATCGTTCCATTTTTTCTGCCGTAAAACAGCAGCAAAAATAAACTTTATCAGCCTGAAAGTTTACCATTAAAACTTATTTTTTTTGTCGGATTTTAGTAAACTGTTACAACATGGCACTTTACTAAAATCTGACCTTCGGGAAATTTGGCCAACCAGACTCAAAGTCTTTTACAGCATGAAAATTAGCCGTTGTCAACGTCAGAAAGGGCAGATTTATATATAGCAAACATAAAATTAATTACTGCTTTTGAATGCTTTTTGGCTTCTGCCTGAAGGATGACTAATTGGGGATAAATCCTGTAGTTGTGGCAATTAATAAAAAGATTCTTTTTGCGAATCAATAAAAAATAATTATCTAAGTGGTGAACAGCCTCTGCCAGTGGAGCTTGCCGCTGTGGAACCTGATGAAGCAAACCCAAGCGAATCATGGTAGACGATCGACCAACTCCGACTAGAATACCGTCTTTTAGGGAAAGTTGGTCGAAATTTCGAGGGAAAATCATGGCGGGCGATCGGGCTTGGTGGTGTTGCTGCTCGATCGAGACCGCCAAACTGTAAAATGGACGCTTGTATATAGGTTTTGTAGAGCAGGAGAACAATTTCAGTGGCAATAGAAGTAGGTCAAAAAGTTAAGGTGCGCCGTCTCAGAGATCGGATACCTGCAAATATGGTAGGGATGATAAAGAAGAATCCAGTAGGCACTGTGGACGGATTCAGAATGGTTGACGGTAGCGGAGTAGGCGTGGTTGTCAAGTTTGACGGTTTTGCGACTTGGTTCTTTGAAGATGAGCTAGAAGCCGTTTAACAGAAGGAAGAAGGAAGAAGGAAGAAGGAAGAAGGAAGAAGGAAGAGGGAAGAAGGAAGGAGGAAGAAGGAAGATTTTTCCCACTCTCCCATTCTCCCCATCTCCCCATCTCCCCATCTCCCCATCTCCCCTTCTCCCTTTCTCCCCCTCTCCCCCTTTCCCACTCCCCCAATCTCGATGGCCGTTGCGCTTAAATGTTAAAGAGTAAGCTTTGGCAGTGAGAACAGAAAATGGCTTTGATTTTGACATTTTTGGGCAAAGGCGGCACTGGCCGCAGTACGATCGCGATCGCAACAGCTAAAAAATACGCGGCTCAAGGCAAGCGAGTTCTGCTACTCGGCCAAGATCCGGGCCCTGCATTGGGTATTCTGTTAGGAGTTCCGCTGACTCTCGCCCCGCAGGAAATCTCCCCGAACCTGAAAGCGGTACAGGTGCAAAGCGCGCCACTGCTAGAACGCAGATGGGACGAAGTTAAACAATTAGAAGCTCAATATGTCCGCACTCCGTTTTTCAAGCAGATTTACGGGCAAGAATTGGGAGTGTTACCGGGGATGGACAGCGCGCTGGCGTTGAACGAACTTCGGGAATACGACGACAGCAAACAATATGATGTGATTGTTTATGACGGCACCGGCGCTATGGATACGCTGCGGATGCTGGGAATGCCGGAAATTCTGAGTTGGTATATCCGCCGCTTCCGCCAAGCTTTGGTAGATTCGGATTTGGGTAAAGCGCTTTCGCCTTTTATTCAACCGGTTGTCAGTACCGTGTTGACGGTGGATTTGTCGGGAGATAATGCTTTTCAATCGACTAAGCAAGTAGATAATCTGTTGGATAAGGGTAAGGAAGCGCTGGCAGATCCGAACCGCACGGCGGCTTATTTGGTGACGACTGGGGATGCAAGTGCGATCGCAACTGCCCGCTATCTTTGGGGAAGTTCTCAACAAATTGGTTTGACTGTCGGTGGTGTAATTGTGAATCAATCACCGATTACAGAAACTGTTGCTGCTGATTTTGATCCTTTGACAGCAGTTTCGGTGCCGGCGCACAGTGATAATAATTGGCAGCCGTTAATTGATGCTTTGCCAGATTTTTTTGAAGCGGGAAAAGCTCCTAAACCAATTAACATAAACATTGCACAGCGTCAAGTTAGTTTGTTTTTGCCTGGGTTTGACAAGAAAGAAATTAAATTGATTCAATCCGGGCCGGAAGTGACTATCGAAGCGGGCGATCAGCGGCGTAATATTTTGCTGCCTCCGCAGCTAACTGGTAAGTCTGTGACTGGTGCTAAGTTCCTGAATGGTTACTTAATTGTTTCTTTTTAGCAGTTAAGTTGTTCGGGATTTAAGGTGAATTTGGGAACGGGCAAGATGCCCGTTCCACATTTTTAGGAAAAATATTGAGAAATTTTGGGAAATGCGATCGCCAACAGTTCGTTTATAATAAAATAAAATCCTTAGCCAATTTGGGGAAACAGCAATGGTTACACAACTGCAATCTCCCGATAAATCAAAAATCATCTACCCTGACGACAACGGCGAACCAATGTCAGACAATACGGAACAATTTAGATTAATCGTCTGGATTAAGGAAAACTTAGAACTGTTATTCGCTAACGATGCTAATGTTTTCGTGGCCGGAAACTTGCTGTGGTATCCAGTGGAAGGAAATAACAAAATTTCCCAAGCACCGGATGCAATGGTAGTTTTTGGTAGACCAAAAGGTTATCGAGGTTCTTACCAACAGTGGCTTGAAGATAATATTCCGCCGCAAGTTGTGTTTGAAATTTGGTCGCCGGGAAATCGCCTCACTCCAATGATTCAAAAATTCAAATTTTACGAACGCCACGGCGTGGAAGAATACTATTTATTCGACCCGCAAACATTAGAGCTGACGGGATGGCAGCGTTTGGATGACGAATTAGAAGCGATCGAACAAATGGACGGTTGGACAAGTCCCAGACTGGGGGTGCGGTTTGGATTGTCTGAGTCAGGACTGGAAATGTTCGGGCCTTCAGGAGAATCGTTTGTGAGTTTTGTGGAACTCGCGCAACTGCGACAGGATGCAGAAACGCGGGCACAGCAAGCAGAAAGTTTGCTGGAACAAGAACGATCGCGATCGCAAGCTTTAGAATTAAGATTGCGAGAACTAGGAATAGACCCAAATCAATTGTAGGAGACCGGGCGAATTGAACACGGCGAATCGAACACGACGAATCGAACACGACGAATCGAACACGGCGAATCGAACACGGCGAATCGAACACGGCGGTTGAACACGGCGGTTGAACACGGCGAATCGAACACGGCGAATCGAACACGGCGAATCGAACACGGCGGTTGAAACCGCGTCTACAAAAACAAAACCCGCCTCCGCGGGTTGAAGAAAATACAATTAAAATATCGAACACGGCGGTTGAAACCGCGTCTACAAAAACAAAACCCGCCTCTGCGGGTTGAAGAAAAGACGGTTAAAATTACGTTATTCTCTTCAGTCCGCGGAGGCGGACATTGTTTGTGTAGACGCGAATTCCATTCGTACGTCTTATCTGTACACGCGAATTCCATTCGTACGTCCTATCTTTTATCGTTACCGTTACCATTCCCATTCCCGCCAGTTGTTAGCAAAACCCGCTTAGCCAAAGGTTCCGGTACTTCTTGTAATCGATCGAACTCCCAGTTAAAAAATCCTACACCCATTGTCTGCGATCGCAATTCTACGATCAAATCCTGCATTTCGGCGATCGGCAAATAAACCGAAACAGCATCCCATCCCTTCCAGTCTGCTTTACCTTCGTAGCCGAGAATTTGGCCGCGATGTCCGCTGACCAATTGCAACACCTTTGATGTACACTCGTTCGGAGCGCAAATTTCCACTTTGGCGATCGGCTCCAGTAAAGTTGATTCGCACTTCTCCATCCCGGACTGCATCGCCAACCGCGCCGCCTGCTTAAAAGCTTGTTCGGAACTATCAACAGAATGATAGGAACCGTTAGTCAAAGTCACCGATACATCTACCACCGGAAAACCCAAGGGGCCGCGATCCAAATATTCCCGCACTCCCACTTCCACGCCGGGAATATACTGTTTTGGGACAACTCCGCCGACTATTTTGTCAGTGAAATTGAAACCTTCTCCGCGCGGCTGCGGTGCGATGTCGAGGTACACATCACCAAACTGTCCATGTCCGCCGCTTTGGTGTTTGTAGCGCCCGTGGATGGAAGCTACGGATTTGCGAATGGTTTCTTTGTACGGCACTTGTGGTAAGTGAGTTACCATCGGCAAATTATACTTGCGGCGCAACCTATCTAAAGCTACTTTTAGGTGGATTTCACCTTGACCCCAAAGTATAACTTCGTGGGTGTCGCCGTGCTGTTCCCAGACTAAAGATGGGTCTTCTTCTAATAGTTTAGCTAAGGCAGAACTCAGCTTAACTTCATCGTTGCGCTTTTCGGGGACGATCGCCAATGCGTACACAGGCGAGATGATTTCGGCTTTTGGTAATAATTCGTCAGAACCCAGCACATCGCCTGTTCTCAAGCCTTCCAGCCTGCCCACAGCGACAAGTTCCCCGGCACTTACCGACTGTAAACTTTGTGTTTGTTGCCCGGTCAAGCGGTACAAACCGTTAACTCGAACCCCGTTCAAAAGTGCTCCGTCTGCGAGGGTTCCCCGCCACATTCTCACTAACGATAACTTACCTCCTTGAGGTGTGTAATAGGTTTTGAGGATTTGAGCCAGAACCTTGTTTTCACTTTGTATAAAGCCGCGCCGTTTTGCTGTAGTTTCTGGTGTCGGCGCTTCTCTGAGTAAAGCTTCCAGCAGAGGCCGCACACCGAAATCTTGTTCGGCGATACCGATGAATACGGGCACTATTAAATCAGCGCCTAATTCCATCTTCAAATCGCGGGTAATTTCTTCGACATCGGGGTTGATTTCTTCGAGCAATTCTTCGAGTAAATGGTCGTCAAAATTGGCCAATTCTTCGAGCATTTCCTGTCGCGCGGCGCTTTCTTGTGCTTTGAGGTGTTCGGGAAGCGGGACGGGATCTGCGGGTGCGCCAGGGTGATAGTGGTAAGCTTGTTCGGTTACTAAGTCCATGAAACCGATGATTTGTTCGTTTTTGCCGATCGGGTATTGGTGAGGTACAATTGGTCTGCTGGAAACGGATTTGAGCGCGTTGAGTACGTCGGTGAAGTTGCTACCGCAGGTGGTTTCGTCTGTGCACGCGCGATCGATCTTATTGATGAAAACTAGGTGCGGAATTTCCCAATCGTCGAGGAATTTGAACAGCGGCGCAAGGGTTAAAGTGCGATCGGCAACGGGTTCGCAAACAATCACGGCTGCATCGACACCGATAAGTGCATTGTAAGTTTCTTGGGCAAATTCGATCGAGCCTGGACAGTCAAGAAATGTGAAGCGGACGTTTTCGTATTCGGCGGTGGCGCTGTTGACTTCTACGCTCATTTTGCGATCGCGCGCTTCAGCAGAACCGTCACCTATTGTATTACCATCTTTAGCATTACCTTTGCGAGTAATTGTGCCTGTAACCGACAGCAAACTTTCCAGCAGTGCGGTTTTTCCGCTTAAATAAGGGCCAACAATTGCAACGTTTCGCGTGGCCCCAATGACTTTTTCGTTCATAATAGCCTCCTACACAAAGTGAAGGGGAAGGGGAAGGAGAAGATGATGATTCAGGAAAAAAACTTGTGTTTGCCGGTTTCTCCGATCTCTTCCCTTTTGAACGTAAAAACTTTTATTTGTAGTTTCTCTTAGTTTAAGCTTAAATAGATCCCGGCAATCATTAATTCCTATGAACTATTAAGTAGTTTTGTAAATTAATTTGAGTTGTGAAAATGCTAATCCCAGAAACCGGGTTTCTTCCTAGATTTCTCGTACTCAACCGAAAATCTTCATAGAAACCCGGTTTCTTAGCCTCACAAGTAGCCAGAAAAGTAGCCAGAAACCGGGTTTTTTCCACATTATTAGCAGCCAAAATTAGGAGACTGCACGTGCCGTGTCCCTACCGGCAATAATATTGTAGGGACACGGCACTGCCGTCTCCTCTTTATCATAAGGAGCGTTACCGGAATTGATATCACCGCCAAAATCTGCTACAATTTTTAACAACACATCAACTGTCAACTGCCGCACCTTGAGCATAGTCGAAGGGCAAGATAAACGCAGTCAACTGCCAACCGTCAACTGTCAACTGTCAACTATTAACCCAGCCAATGATCCGAAAAATTTGGCAAACAATCCTCAAGCTGTGGCGGAAAATTTTCCCGCAACCCAAACCACCAATACCGCCACGGCCAACTCCGATTCGCTCTTTTGGGGAATACGAACAGAAATTCATGGAGTTGTTAGAGGGAGTTGAACAAGGCTGGAGTCGCGGCACAATTCAAGGCTTTTTAATCGCCAGCAATATCAAAGATGCTGAGTGGGAAAATTGGCTGCAAGAATTTGGAGAAAGGTTGCTGGTATCCCCGGAAACGAATTTAGAATTGGGTAGGCGCATGGTGCGGCTGGGTGCGACAAATTGCGGGAGAATCAGTGAGGTTGCTGGGAGGATTGGTAGGGAATTGTTGGCTGGGGAGAGCTTGAATCTGAGTGCTGCCGATGGCGAGAGAATGAGTGATAATGTTTCTGGATTGTTGGGAAGCGAGAGTTTGAGTGTTTCTACAGATATTTTATCTGTGGCTTACGAAGGCGGATCAACCTCGCAGTCAGAATATATAGCAATAGAAATCAGTAAAGAGGCAGAAGAATTATTGAAGCAAGGAGTCGATTGGTATGGGTTGGGATATTTTGAAAACGCACTTTCTTGCTATGACAAAGTTATAGAAATAAATCCAGAGTTCCACGAAGCTTGGATTAATCGCAGCAAAGTGCTGGATCAATTAGGTCGTTATCAAGAAGCAACAACTAATTATTACACAGCAATCGCACTTCAATCTGGTAACGAGAAGGTTTTCAGCATAGCGAGAGAAATTAATAAAGAGGCAAAAGAATTATATAACCAAGGAGTAAAACGTTATGATGCAAGAGATTTAGAAGGAGCGATCGCAGCCTTCGAGAAAGCCTTAAAAATTGACCCCAAATACCACTGTGCCTGGAGCGGGCTGGGCAATGCCCTAGGAAATTTGGGCCGCAACAGTGAGGCGATCGCAGCCTACGAGACAGCCTTAGAAATTGACTCTAAAGACAACTATGCCTGGAACGGGCTGGGCGGTACCCTAAATGATTTGGGCCGCAACAGTGAGGCGATCACAGCCTTCGAGAAAGCCTTAGAAATTGACCCCGAATTCCACATAACCTGGAACGGGCTGGGCCATGCCCTACGTGATTTTGGCTGCTACAGTAAGGCGATCGCAGCCTACAAAAAAGCCTTAGAAATTGACCCCAAATTCCACCCTGCTTGGAACAATCTGGGCAGTGTCCTAAATGATTTTGGCCGCTACAGTGAGGCGATCTCAGCCTTCGACAAAGCCTTAGAAATTACAGGCGATCAATTATTGCAAGCTTGGGAAAATCGAGGTTTGGTATTTTTTAACTCCGGGCGCTACAGTAAAGCCATTCAAAACTGGGACGAAGGCTTACAGAAATATCAGCCCAGCAACCACGACTATCGCGAAGCTTGCGGCAACTTGCACAAGCAAAAAGGCAAGGCACACTACGAACACGGCAAAGAAACAGCCACATATTTTGAATCTTTCCACAAAGCCAAAGCCAGCTACGAACAAGCCCGCGAATTCTTGAAATCGCCCCTGATTCCAGAAACTTATTTAGAAGTAATGCAAGGCTTAATTACCGTCTGCCGCAGCTTGGGAGATCCCAAAACCAGCGAGTACCTTACCGAAGCTACTACCGTCTTAGAAAACTTACTTTTAGACAATCAAACTCACCCCGAAATCAAACAGCGACTCCAGCGAAAATTTGCCGGACTTTACCAGTTAGAAGTCGATACCCTCGTCGAGTTTGGCAAAAAGATAAATGCACTAGAAAAAGCCGAAGCTAGGAAAAACTTTTGCCTGCAATGGATGCGCGCCGATTCGCCAAACCGCACCGACAGCCCGACTTATCCACAAATCCGAGACTTGCTGGCAAACAACACCAGCACAGCGATAATTTACTGGCATCTCAGCCCAGTTTCCCTGACAGCTTTTATCATTACCCCAGACAAGTTTGAAACAATCACCACACCAGTCACCGATTTATTCCCAAATTCCAAAAATCCGAGTTTAGAAAACTGGCTAAAAGACTGGAAAACCAACTATCAAAGTTACAGCCAACTTAGCAAAGAACAAAGCAAAGAATCCCATCCCTGGCGGCAATCAATGACAGCGCAATTGCAAATACTCGCTGACATCCTCAAAATCCCCCAAATTTGCACCCACCTCACCAATATCCAACACTTAATCTTAATTCCCCACCGCGACTTGCACCTCCTCCCCCTAGATGCCCTGTTTCAGCCTCCCTGGGTAGGCACGGGGGCGGGCATGACGGGGGCGGGCACGGGGGCACCGCCCCTACACAATCCTGGTAGGGGCAATCCCCCCGTGGTTGCCCCCTCTGGTAGGGGCAATCCCCCCGTGGTTGCCCCCATAATCCGCACAATTAGCCGCCTCCCCAGCGCTCAAATTGCCATCCTTCAGCAACAGCAACAACCCACGGAAACAGTACCAAATTCACTGCTGATGGTAGAGCATTCCCAAGGCAAAAGTGCTTTGAAATACACAGAAATCGAAGCAGCCGCCATCAGTCAATTTTACGCGACTCAGCGCCCCGCCAATATCTCTACAAAAACCGCAATTACTGAAGCACTCAAAGCCAACAAAGGCATCTTTCATTATACAGGTCACGCCTACCACAACACCGCAAAATCCGAAGCTTCTGCGTTAATCTTAGCCGGCGGCGAAGAATTGACATTGACCGACATTTTGCAGTTAAATTTTGTCAACTATTACCTAATCTGCCTCAGCGCTTGCGAAACTGGCTACACCAAAACAGGCGAGTTAATCGATGAATTCGTGGGGATAGCGAGCGGCTTTTTACCAGAAACCAATTATATTATCAGCACGCTGTGGCGAGTGGACGAACGTTCGAGCGCTTTGTTAATGATCTATTTTTACCAGTTGTTGCAGCAGGGAATCGAGCCGCCCGCAGCCCTGCAACAAGCCAAAGATTGGCTGAGACAACTCACGAATGCTAAGCTAAGCGAGTGGTACACTACAGAGTTGTTGCCGCTGCTGGAAAAAGCTAATTTCAAGAATATCTACTACTTTGAAAGGGAAGCCTCACGACTGAAGAAAAAATCAGCTAAGATAGAAGAGAAACCCTACGAGCATCCTTACCATTGGGCTGCTTTCACTATCACCGGCAACGGCTAAATTAATATGACTTCTGAACAAGTTACTTTATCAGGATTTGACGAATTCGCCCCCAAAGCTTTGTTAATCGCCCTCGCGAAGTTTGAAGGAACTCTTGCGCCGGAGTTGATAGCGGAAGTGAATCAAGTAGGCGCGGCTGTGGTTGGCGGGGACATGGAAAAAGTGTCTCTATTTATTGATATAGCTAAGAAAGATTCTGCTTTTAATAAAGTTTTTGAGCAGGCTTACGAGGACTTGCAGGAACTTGACGAAACTCATGAAAAGGATAAGTGGCTTCCTGAATTAGATGCAAATACACCTTCGCGTCAGACTACTGATGATTTTAACAATTTTTTGGCTCCTCCGCTGACTGATGCGAATCCTCAGAATGCGGCTAAAAGGCTTTTTTCTGGTGTTCGCGATTTGGTTGAACGGGTTTATCGATTGAGATTTTAATTTGAGGTATTACCCACAGTTAGGAGATGGAAGTCCATTGGTGTCAACTTAACCCGAAAGACCGCCAGGGGTTTAAACCCCTGTCTAATAGCGAAAGTCCTCTAAAGAGGACTGATGAGTTCTTCAGTCCTCTTTAGAGGACTTCAGCTTTGAGGCAGGGACTTCAGTCCTTGCCGGACTGCAGGTTTGACCTTAAGTTAATACTAATAGGCACTGTCGTGTCCGGGATTGCTGAACCGTATTGTTGTATAGTTAAGATTTCCGAGATTGACCATCAGGAAAAGATTTTATGCTCAAATTAGTTAACCCTACCCTAAATTTATTTACCTACACTCTCAAAGAAGGGTTGGGTGTCGAAGAATCGGAAACTCGCAAAATCTACCAAGGATTTTTAGAGAGTTTGTCCCAACAACTTCACGAAAATCTGAGTGATTTATCTATTGATGTAAATAGAGAACAGTTTCTGGCACTAAAGGAGGTGGAAGCAGCAGATTTACAATTTGAAGGAAACCTGAATGGTGTTGAAGTGAAAGGTGCTTATCGCCGTTGGAATGTTAATGATACTGACAATTACCAACTTTTATTTGATGCTTCTGTTCAGGATAGGTATAAAACAGATCAAGTTATTAAATTAATTGAAAAATTGCAATATTTAGCCCCTAAATTGCCGAAGTTAGAAAATATCGGACAAACTTGGATGCTTTGGGGTTGGCTGGAATCGGGAACTGATGCGGAAGCGGAAGAACTTGCAAAAAAAGCTTACAAGAATCTATTTAAAAAAGATGGTAATCCTCAAGCAATTGGTAAGTTTTTAGGTGGTAAAGTCGCTGAGTTTTGGGGCGATAAGATTGAGGATAATTTGCAACTGTTGGTAATTTTATATCCCAATAAAGCGGCTTTTTTGGAATGGAAAGATTTTTATATAAATTGGTTGGATTTGCTGTGCTTCCGCCATAAAATTATCTGGGCTTATGAAAACAGTCTGCTGCTAAAAGAGCGTTTGGTGAAAAAATATAACCAAATTTTGGCAATCAGAAATACTTCTAGGTTGAATCTCCCGAAATTGCTGGAGGTGATGGGGAAATTGTCGGATTTTACGATCGACCTTAATTACCTTGAGTTCCAATACAGTACAATTAAGGTGAATCTGGATAAGTACCAGGATAAGCTTACAGAGATGCAGGCCAAGGCTAGACAAACGGATGATTTGAATTTTTTGCAGAAATTTTACGATATCGCCAACGAAAAATATTCCAGACAAATCAAAAAAGATATTGACAATTTCCGTCCGTGTTTGGAAATTTTGCAGAGTTTGACTGATACAATTAGAGGGACGGTGGAGATTAGGAAGGCTGAGAGCGATCGCACTTTTCAAAATATTGTCGGTATTGTCGGAGTCGGGCTGTCTACTGGCGGTACGGTAGCCTCTGTAACTGCAAGTTTCACAACAGAAATAGAAGCAAATCCCGCTATCAATACAGCAATAAATAAGCTATTCCCATTTTTTGAACCTTCGGGATTGATAATAATTATGGGATTTACGATTATCTCAGGAGTGGCGGCTAGCTTGCTGACTGCGATAATTATAGTTTTGTGGCCGCGCATTTTCCGCCGTTAGTCGGATCCTGTAGTTTAGACTAAAAAATAGTCGCAGCTAAAAGTAGCTGGCTTTGAAGAGCAGGCAAGCTGTTACTCAAAAACT
>NZ_JAUBVX010000079.1:0-24400 GCF_036706065.1 Microcoleus sp. A2-C3
TTAGAGAAATTAAGATAGGCTACACACTGAAATTATCTTTCGGTTATTATAGGATCATTTATTCTGTGGGACTCTCTTACAAAAAAAATTAGTTTGTAAATTCTCCCGGCGCGTCAGTTTTGTTAGCTGTACAATTTTACCAATTTTTTTTGAACATCCATCAATACTTGACTCGCTGTCATTTTCCCCTGCTGCTCTATCGGAGTATTGGGCGGTAGTTTTTTAAGAATTTCGCAAGATGAGTTGTACATTTTAATAGCTATATTTAGCTTACCTTCTTGACTGTATATATTTCCGAGTTCGAGATAAGCTGAAACAAAAGATGGGCAAAGATAGATAATTTTCCTCAAAATAATTTTAGCGGTTTCCAAATCGCCCTGTTCTTCAGCAATGTGAGCTTGCAAACAATAAGGAAATACTGACATAGAATCTACTTTGCTAGCTCGCTTGCAGTGCTCTATCGCCTGAGAATATTTACCTAAATTTGCATAAATTTGCGCCAATAAATAATCAGCATCAAAGGTCTGAAATTGTAGGGATAACGCCTGTTTTGCCTTGTCAATTGCCTCAGTATAATCTTTATTTTTAAAGCATTGTTTAGCTTTTTTGATTAGCCTTAAATAAGTTTGTTGCGGTGTCTTTTCTGTTAAAACAGGATTTGATAATGACCCATCCTTGCCAGCAAAATGTCCCTCCACATAGCGATTTTGCAGTATTTTATCCAACCGAGTATCTGCTGTTAACAGCGACCCGATATCCGCAAAATTGCCGTTAGCAAAACTAGCTGGCACCGTTTCCGCTGGTAGCAACTGACGGCTGTCGCCACAAACTTCCCCTCCCTTTCCCGATTCCCCAAACTCCGATTTTGCCTGGGATGCTGGTGCAATCAAAGAATCTATTTTACCTGGTTCCTCCCCTAGGACATTCTTGGCTTGATAAACAACCGACTCCGGGAAAATCTTTGGTTGAAACTCCTTCATCACGTGATTGTAAACTTCAGCGTGACCGGTCATTAAATATCCTCCAGGCTTCAGCGTCTTGGCAAATTTTTTCAATACCTGGGAAATATATTTATCTTCAAAATAAACAAAAACATTTCTGCACAGTATCAAATCCATGTTATTAATATCTGTGTAAATATTAGGAAAATTATCTGTCACTAAATTGAGATTGCTAAAGCTCACAAATTGGCGCAACGTTCTGTCTATTACCCACTCGGTTTTTCGCCGATCGAAATAGCGCGCTTGCAGATTTGGATCGACTAAGCGAAATGACCAAGGGCTGTAAATTCCCCGCTGCGCTTTTTCTATTACTTCTTGATTGATATCAGTACCTAAAACTAAAATATTCCATTTTTCCAAATCGGGAATTAGCTCTTTTAAAATAAAAACTAAAGAATAAGGTTCTTCACCGGTGGAACAGCCTGCACTCCAGATTCGCAGGGTTGGCTTAGTTCCTAATTGATCGTGCAGTTTGATTTGGCGATCGATCAATTCCGGGAAAATGACTTTTTCTAGAAGCGAAAATTGTCCTTTGTCCCGCATGAAATAACTTTCGTTGGTTGTCAGCAGCAGGGCTAGTTGGTGCCATTCGTTTTGACTTTCCAGACTCGGAGCAGCTAACATTTGATAATAGTTATCGGGAAAGCCTATTTTTACAGCTTTCATCCGAGTCAAAAGTTTTTGAGCCAAAGCCGATCGATCTTGCGGGCGAATTTCTAAACCGGTGCGAGCTGCAATTAATTGAATAAATAGCTGAATTTGTGCATCATTCATATCAACTCTGTAATTTTTTTAGGTATAATCTGCTATGATCGGGAATTTGTAATGTGCTAGGGAATTGAGCCGATCGCACTCATCGCCACAATACCAACGGAAATAATATCATGCCTGGTCGGTCGATCGCTCTCGGATAGGTTCGTAGTGCGGACTTCAGTCCGCAATCCAAGAACGGACTAAAGTCCGCACTACGAACGAACTGTTTTTGTGATGGTAATCGATCGAACACTATCTCAAAGACCAAAGGTAGAAAACACAAAGCAGTAGGAACAAAAATCTGCCGTTTGCTTTCTACCTTCTGCCTTCAAACCGTAAGGTGCGCTGGCGCACCCTACATAATGGCGGTTCTACATCCAGGATTGTTTAAGCTGGAAAAATCCGCAGGCGGCGGTTAGGTTCTTCTCCAAAACTGTGAGATTTTAGGTGATAGTGTTCCACAAGTTCGTGCTGCATTTTGCGGACGTTGGGAGAACGCGGTAAGAGTTCCACCGGTTGTCCCTTGGGAATCACAATTTGCTCGACAGCCAAGCGGGTTTCTTCGAGAGCTTCGAGCTCGTCAGAAGTACCGCTGCGGGCGAATAAGGCGAGGTCTGCCACTTCCGGGGTGCCGGGGTCGTCCATGTCCAACAAGCGCCGCAAAGCTCTTGCTACGTGGGGAATAGTGCCTGCCTTAATTGTGTGCAGGGGAACTTGGCGAGTTTTAGCCAAGTGCCTTAATTTTGACTGGTTCCGCACGTTCGATCGCAAAGCCAAAACCACGTCAGCACTTTCAATATCCTTCGTCAACTGCACCGGCAGGTTCAGGGTAGAAATCACCTGTTCGAGCTGGTGGCGAGCTATGCCGTAAGGATAAACGTGGAGGGGCAAATCTTCGCCGTTAGGGCCGACATTCTGGGAATAACGTCCCCGGTGCTGCGGTACTGGTTCCACGGACAGAGATTCTTCGAGGAGTTGCTCGAAATACCGAGTCTCAGGAGCCACCGGTGCGCTGTTAGCAGTCTTAGTATTAGCCGCGAATTTCTCGCTGGGAGGGGGCATCGGCACCATTTTGCCGGCACTCCGCCACCCAGAAATCGGTGTGACTGGCCGGATTGCTGATACCGCAGCGGGGCCTGGGCCAGAAGCTGGCATCCCTGGGAACCGGGCGGGGGGAGATGCTGACTCGCGCTCGATAATTACTTCTCCACTGTCGCTGACGCTTCTGATTTGCTGGTTCGGTTCGCGTCCCCGCAGCAAACTGTCGATCGAATCTGAGACTCGTTCGTGGATTACCCAGCGCTGTCGTTCGAGCATTTCGATCGCAATTTCAAAAGTAGGCGGTGATTTGCGTTCCAAAACTGTCTTTTGAGAACCGCGCCGCCTTGCTTCGTCATCTCCTAGCGTTACCGCTTGGATTCCCCCAATTAAGTCGGCCAGAGTCGGGTTTTTCATCAAGTTTTCGATGCGGTTCCCGTGGGCGGTACCGACCAATTGCACGCCCCTTTCGGCGATCGTCCGAGCGGCCAAAGCTTCTAATTCCGTGCCGATTTCGTCAATCACGATCACTTGCGGCATATGGTTTTCCACTGCTTCGATCATGACTTGGTGCTGGAGTTCGGGACGGGAAACTTGCATTCTGCGAGCTCTGCCGATCGCCGGGTGCGGGATGTCTCCATCTCCGGCGATTTCGTTGGAGGTGTCGATGATTACCACTCGTTTTTCCAAGTCGTCGGCGAGCACGCGGGCGATTTCGCGCAGGGCTGTGGTTTTGCCGACTCCGGGGCGGCCTAGCATCAAAATTGACTGACCGGTTTCCACTAAATCGCGGATAATGCCGATCGTCCCGAACACAGCGCGGCCCACCCTCAATGTCAAGCCGATAATCTCGCCGCTGCGGTTGCGAATGGCGCTAATTCGGTGCAGGGTTTGCTCGATACCGGCTCGATTGTCGCCGCCGAAGCTGCCGACTCGATCGATGCAATAGTTGAGGTCTGCTTTGGTAATCGGTGTTTGGGAAAGAGGTTCGGCCGAGGATGGAAAACGAGCTTCTGGTCGGCGGCCCAAGTCCATTACAACCTCAATGAGATTGTTGCGCTGCGGGTGCTGCTCTAGGGGCTGCCGGATCTCGTCTGGCACGATTTCTAATAATCTGTTGAGGTCGTCTGTAATCTGCATTCGCCTCGGTGTGTTCGGTGACAGTTGACAGTGGACAGTTGACAGTGGACAGTTGACAGTTAATAGTTGACAGTTGATAGTTGACAGTTGATAGTTGACAGTTGATAGTTGACAGTTGTCTGTTCATTGATTACGCATCGGTGGCTATAAACCCGGTTTCTACGAGTTTTGCGTCGAAAAACGAGAAATATACTAAGAAACCGGGTTTCTGATGGCGCAAGTGCGATCGCGAACTACAGTTGTTAGTTATCAGTTTTCAGTTTTTTTTTGATTAACAACTGTCAACTGACAACTAACAACTGACAACTAACAACTGACTACTGTCAACAGTCAACAGTCAACTGACTAAAATTCTTTGATCTGAGAAACTAGAGAACGAGCTAAACTCACGGCCTGCCCGAGAAGTTCTGGGACGGCTTCGAGCTGAGTCAACCGAGGTGTTTGAGCTTCGGTTGCGCTGCAAGCGGCTGCCACCGGAACGGCATAAGCTCGATCGCTCTGCATTGTGTCTAATTGTTCTAAAATTGGCGACAGTAAAACCCTGGCATAGCTGCCGTAAGCTACACCGGCAATGTATTGGACAGGGGGAACAGACAAATTTTTCCCGCCATCCAAGAGCAGTCCAGAGGCTTTAAGTTTGCTGACAGTGTGAGCATTAGTGCCGCCTGCAAGTTGCACAAATCCCGGCAACTGGGCAGCCAAAACTTTTTGACCGAGTTTGACTGCGGCTCTAGTAGTTCCTGTTCCGATATCTCCGCTCATTGGCCTACCGTCGGTTTGCCAAATTAGGGGACAAGGAAGGGGGGAAATTATTTGATACAGTGTCCGCAAATAGTCAATCAAACCGTCTCCATCGGGGCAACTAATTGCTATTAATTTGAGTCGATCGACCCAGGGAGCTATGCTCGACCAAAGTCGCGCAAAATCTACTTCTCTGCCTACTTGCGTGTGGATTTCTAGGGCATCCGCACCGGATTGCAAGATTAAAGGTGCGATCGCAGCGGGAGCAGACACGTAAGAACGAGTGTAGATTAATTGGCTCGGACAAATTGGCAGACAGCGACCGCAGCCATAGCACTGCTGGTCTATCACCCCAGAAAAACCCTCAACAGCTTCCTGAAAAACTATTGCTTCGGCTGGACATATTTTTTCGCAGGGCCGCCAGCAGTCCATCGGACATTCGGCTGGGTTAAATTCGGCTTTGCGAAAATGCGGGTCTTCCCCATCGTTTAAACTCACCATCAGCCAGGGCAACCCTTTGCCACCAAATCTGCGGTTTTGAGTTCTTGTCTGTAATTCGCTGGCAACTTGTAGGGCTTCTTTCGCTGCTGCGACGGCGGCGGGATCTGCCGCGACATCGATACAGTCAGCGCCTGCTAAGGTGTAAGCCAAGGTGAGATTCCGAACCGCAGGCAGGTGTTGAAAGCTCGCCCCACAGATCAACTTGAACCAGCGGCCGCTTTTTAATGAGTTTAGGGGATGATAATTTTCTGTCACCCTTATATGCTAATCCTTTCAACTAAAAATTACTATGTGAAAATTTTTATTTTTTTTTGAGATTTCGGCTGATACTACCCAGAAACGCTACTGATAGCAGTAGCTCTGGCGCTGTTGGCCCTATATGTAGAGTTCTGACTTAACTATTTTTGAGAAATCTAATTTTTTTGAGAGTGCCTAACGATGACGCGATTTTTAATTTTGGCGATCGGCTTTAGTTACACACAGAATTTCTCGTCTATCATACTTAGGTGGATTTAGCAAGGAAAAAGTAGACTAGAGATTTTTTTTTGAAGTTGCCGTGAAGTGGCAATTGCCATAAAGTTCGATCGAGCATTGAAGCCAATCGACCAACCGCAGATGAACATTCTCCTCCCTCGCTAGAAGCTAAATTCATCTGGGTTAATCTGCGATTCAACTACCTATACTACTTGCTTAGGCGCTTATAAACCGTCGCCAAAGCATTGCTATCCCCCACATTTCCCGGAAACAAAACCACTGGTAAATTGGGAAACAGAGGATGGTCTGCTGCTGTTTTTACCACCGAACAACCTGCGATAATTTGACCGATTTGCCTGACACTTTTTAGCGACAAACCGGTACTCAAAACATCGTTGGAAGTAATGCCGCCCTTGCTAATTAAAAAACCGATATCCGCAGGCAGTCCCCGCACGATATCCATCAATAAAGCAGAAACCGCCTCTCCAAATTTTAACCGGATTTCCGCATTTTTAAATTGTAGTTCCTTGCGGCTGGTATAAATTACAGGCGTTTTGCCGTCGGCATGAGCGGTGCGGACTTTTTCGAGAATTTCATCGAGGATTTGGGCGCGATATTCGGGCGAATCTTCTAGCAAGTGAGATACATCTATTTCAATGCTAACTATATTGGGTTCTTTTAACAAGCGCTCCAATTGATCGGTAGTTTTCTTAACGTGGGAACCAACTATTACTGCACCGGGTTTGCCGTCTTTCACATATTTTGCCATTTCGTCGGCTGCTACAGGCTGGTTGCCGATGTCAGCTAAAGACGTTAAAATACTAGCTGCACTGCGGAATAAAAACTTTTTACCTTGACTGGCTGCATTGAGAATATGTTTGGCAAATGTGTCTAAATCGCTTTGGCTTTCGCCGTCAACAACTGCACATTGGTTGTCTGTCATGTCCATCAGTCGATCTAAACTTCCGTAGCGCATATCTGCGAGTAAAATGCGATCGACTGTATCAGCTTTGATGCGACCTTTGGTTTTTTCTTCTACGTACTCTGGCAGGTAACTGTGACTGTAGCCGAAGACAGAATCTTTGGCAAATTCGGTTTCGTGAACAGGGGTTGCAACGCTGTTAACCATGAGGTAGTGTACGCTGTTGCGGGTAATTCTGCCTCCTTCAAAAAAGGCGGGAATTAGAAAATGTGCGTCGAAGGGGCCGAGCTCTTCGGCGATCGCGTCGGTTTCGATCGGATAGTGGCCGCGCAGGGTAGAATCGGAACGGCTAACGATTAGGAAGTCTGCGATTTCTTCGCTGGCGATCGCCTTTTTAAGATTTTGGCACACTTCGCGGGTGACGGCGGCTGCTGCTTCGGGAGTTAGCGATCGAGTATTTGTCAGGATAAAGAAAATCGGGGACTTGTCCCGCAGTCCCAAACGCAGGGTATCTTCGTCCCAACGTGTCAGCAGCAAGCAACTGTGCACGGTTTGAGAACCTGTTGGATCGTCGTCGAGAACTATAATCTTGGGTTTAGCGGAAGACATACTGACCTTGTTGTTAACGTCACCTTTCCAAGATATCCTTACCTGTTACTTAACAGCCAAAAATTTACAAATATGATATTTCTTAACAATTCTCATCACTGATGAATTTTAAAATGTGTCTGAGAAGACCGGGCGGTTAAAACCGCGTCTATACAGACAAAACCCGGATGGTGCGCGGGTTGAAGAACGGGCAGTTAAAATTCAATATGGTTAGGTTAACGCTAATGTCCTAAGAGATATCTTAGGGTTAGTTTTCGCGATCGTCGCGGATCGCATCGCCGAGACTATGATAGTTATCAATTAAGTGATATGTACGGGAATAAATAGCTTTTTAACTAAACCGTATTTGGTTAAAATTAAGTCATTCTCTTCATTCCGCGCAGGCGGAATTCGTTTGTGTAGACGCGGTTTCAACCGCCGTCTGCTTGTAAAATTAAGTTATTCTCTTCATTCCGCGGAGGCGGAATTAGTTTGTGTAGACGCGGTTTCAACCGCCGTCTGCTTTTCCATTTTGTCAATTAGCAGCGTTTCGGTCTTGCAACTTTTTCATTTCGGCTTGCACTCGGATAGCTAGCTGCAAAGCTTCGTTGAGTAATCGCCCTTGTTTGCTGGCTCGATCGCTAATTTTGAGGGCATTTAAAGTTCTCAAATTATTGGCAAACAGTTCGGAGTTAGTAGCGACAAATTTTTTGTGTTCCCTGAGAATTCTCTCGGTTTTCAAAGCTCGTACTAAATCGTCTCTGATTAGCTGCAAGGCTTGAATGACTTTTGCTCGATCGCCTATTTTGACTTCCGCATTGCCCGCATCTTCGATCCGATCGTTAATTTCGATCGCTTTGATTATACCATTATAGCGATCGACATCATCAAACAAATTGATTAAATCTTTATTTTTGCTAGTCCAAATTTTCCACGCATCCTCAAAAATTAAACCGCAGATCGCAGCTAGGTGGAGGGCGAACCAAAACAAATAAGCCCTAGGAAATATCGCAACCAGCAACCAACAACTGATTATAACCAAAACAATTAAACCGACGGTTTTCAAAACTTCGCGGGCAAAATTAGTTGCACTCGCAGGTCGGTATACGCGATCGGGCCCCACGCCGCACAGGTGCCTGAGCTCACCGACAGTAATTTCTAATCCCTGAATGTCAGCTCGCATAAATCTTCACAAATATTTGTTAAATATAAAGTTTTGTGGTAGAACAAAAGGCTCGTCTACAATAAATCTAACACTTTTTTCAACCAAAACAGCACTATGTCCGCACGTCCTATCTACCTAGACAACCACGCCACAACGCCTGTAGACAAACGGGTACTTGATGCGATGCTGCCGTATTTTACCGAACAATTCGGCAACGCAGCCAGCATCAACCACGTTTACGGCTGGGAAGCAGAAGCAGCGGTTAAAAAATCGCGGCAAATCATAGCAGAAGCAATCAATGCTTCTCCAGAAGAAATTGTTTTTACCAGCGGTGCGACGGAAGCAAATAATTTAGCGATTAAAGGCATCGCCGAAAGTTATTTTAACAAAGGAAAGCACATTATCACAGTAAAAACTGAACATAATGCAATTCTTGACCCCTGTACGTATTTGCAAAAATTAGGGTTTGATATTACTGTTTTACCGGTGAAAAGTGACGGATTGATTGATATTGGTGATTTGATTAAAGCGATTCGGGCTGAGACAATTTTAGTTTCGGTGATGACGGCTAATAATGAAATTGGTGTGATTCAGCCGATCGCCGAAATTGCATCTATCTGTCGCGGAAATGACATTCTGTTTCACACAGATGCGGCCCAGGCGATCGGCAAAATTCCCCTAGATGTACAGGAGATGAACATCGATTTAATGTCCTTGACGGCCCACAAAATCTACGGGCCAAAAGGCATCGGTGCTCTTTACGTGCGTCGCAACAAGCCGAGAGTGCAGTTAGCGTCACAAATGCACGGAGGAGGCCACGAACGGGGAATGCGATCGGGTACTCTCTATCCACCGCAAATAGTCGGATTCGCCAAAGCGGTAGAATTAGCCATTGCCGAAATGGAGTCGGAAACTGAACGAGTTGTTAATTTGCGCCAGCGTTTGTGGGAAAATTTGAGTGAATTGGGTGATGTTGTGATCAACGGTCATGCTACTAAGAGGTTGCCTGGTAATCTCAATATTAGTGTAGGCGGGGTTGACGGTCAAGCGTTGCTGTTGGGCTTGCAACCGGCGGCGGCAGTTTCTTCGGGTTCTGCTTGTACTTCTGCGAAAATTTCTCCATCTCATGTTTTAGCAGCGATCGGGCGATCGGACAAATTAGCCTACGCTTCAATTCGCTTTGGGATTGGGAGGTTCAATACCGCTGCTGAAATAGATGCAGTGTCTCAACACGCGATCGCCACTATTCAATCTCTCCGCCAAGCTCAAAAAGTCATGAGTTAGATCATTCGGCGGTTGAAACCGCGTCTACACAAACGAAGTCCGGATGGTGCGCGGACTAAGAGATAAAGGGGGGCTAAAACCCGGATTTGGTATTAAAACTTTCCTATTTCTTCAGTCCGCGAAGGCGGACTTTGTTTGTGTAGTAGCGATTTCAATCGCCGAGTATAATTGGTATTAATCGTTTACTTAGAATCCACCACCTCGCGCACCCGATAAATCGGTTTTCCCTGGGACTCATGATAAGTTCGCATCATCACTTCCGCCAACAAACCAAAACAAAATAACTGCACACCAGTTAACAGCAAAACCACAGCCAAAATCAGCAAAGGACGATTACCAATACTTTGACCCAGCCCCAATTTCACGAAAGTTAAATAAATTCCTAAAACCGTTCCCAACGCCATAGAACTCATTCCCAGAAGTCCAAAAACGTGCATCGGTCTAGTTAGGAACTTCTTCATAAAAGAAATAGTTAACAAATCCATTAACACCCGAAAAGTCCGCCAAATTCCGTACTTGCTTTGACCGAAACGCCGCGCGTGATGTCGCACCGGAAGTTCCGCAATTCTCGCCCCTTCAATAAAAGCCAAAGCCGGCAAAAATCGGTGCAATTCTCCGTACAGATTCAAGTCTGCGACTAACTCGGATTTATAAGCTTTCAAAGAACAGCCGTAGTCGTGCAAAGTTACGCCCGTAACGCGACCAATTAACCAATTGGCAATTTTAGAAGGAATCAAGCGGCTGATAGTATTATCCTGCCGATTTTTGCGCCAGCCGCTAACTAAATCGTAGCCTTCATTTAACTTGTCTAACAACTCTGGAATATCAGCAGGGTCATTTTGCAAATCGCCGTCTAGGGTAACAATAGCACGACCTGTAGCGCGATCGAAACCTGCTGACATCGCAGCAGTCTGCCCGTAATTGCGCCGCAAAAGCACAGCACAAAGGTCATCGCGACTGCTGGCTAATTGCTTGAGAAGTTCAGCAGAACCGTCTTTAGAACCGTCATCTACACAAATAATTTGATAGCTGAGTCCGGATGGTTGAATCGCAGAGGCGATCGCCTCAATCAGATGAGGCAAACTTTCCACCTCATTATACACCGGCACCACCACAGAAACGTCGAGAACAATCTCATCGGCAGCCTGCTGTGCGGCCAATTTTTCCAAAAATAATGCGGCGTCCATTGCTTTGTTAGATAACATCATTGGTCAGTTGTCAGTTGTCAGTTGTCAGTTGTCAGTTGTCAGTTGTCATTAATTAAGAACTATAGAACTCAGACACTGGTGGCCAGAAACCGGGTTTTTTTACGAAATACTTCGTTTAAATCCTCAATTTCGATGAAAAACCCGGTTTCGTTGTTCGCAACTACAGAACTTATGCACGGGTGGCCAGAAACCGGGTTTTTTACGAAAATACTTCGCTAAAATCCTCAATCTCGGTAAAAACCCGGTTTCTTTGTTCGTAGTGCGATCGCGAAATAAACTAATTAGGTTGATAACTGGCCACTACTTTACCATATCCGCGCAATTGCTGATAATAAGCTTGACTGACTGCATCGCCCTTTTCAGACAAAATATCAATCCCGATACCGTCGCGACCTTGTGCTTTCCCCGAACTGTGAATGTAGCGATTATCTCCGAGATACAATCCTACATGAGTTGCTTTTTCCACTGTGCCAAAAAATATTAAATTCCCCGGTTCTAAAGCATTGATATTAACAGACTCAGTAAAAGCTTCCTGTTGATAAGCATCCCTTGGCAACCAGATGCCTGCAGCCACAAAAGCAGCTTGCATCAATCCCGAACAATCATAATTTGGCCCGACTGTACCGCCCCAAAGATAATAATTAGATTGGTTCATGGCTTCACGAGCAAAAGCAATTGCGATCGGCAATTTTTCCCTAATTTTTGTCTCAAAAATCACCAAAGGATGATACACTGTTTCTGTGACTTCGAGCAAGTCAATATCTCGAAGATCCAACCAACCGGGATAATCGTCTTCGCACAGCCGCACCATCACAGCGTTTGTATCTAAGTTTACATCGCTCGAACTCTGGTTGAGGACGCGCAAATGCCGCCCCAAGGATGCTTGAGTTGCCAATTGATCGCACTTTGGGGAATCGTAAATATTTATGTGCGAGATTGCCCGATACTCCACAACATCAGATAATTGATAATTGACCATTGCTAATTGCTAATTGTTGGCTGTTAATTGTTCGCACTTAACGATTTATTGCCCTTAGCCAACCGCCGTTAACCGTTAACCGTCCGCCATTAACCATGACATTTTTCCACAAAGACGAACAATTAGAAACCCTCGGCAGTAGCATTATAGACTCCGCACAGTCAGAATTTACAGGATTGACGGGCGATCGCACAGCCATTACCTGGATAGTCTACGATCCACCCGTGCGAGTCAACACAGGCGGAGCCCTCAGCGCCCAAGAATTTTGGAAATATCAACCGCGAGGTTTTAGCGCCAGAGAATCAGAACGAATTTATCCCGCTAGCATCGTCAAATTATTCTACCTCGTGGCCATCTGGGAATGGGCGCAAAAAGGCATGATTCAAACATCGCCAGAATTAGAACGCGCCGTCCGAGATATGATAGTTGATTCCAGCAACGACGCCACCGGTTTAGTAGTAGATGCCCTCACCGGCACCACCAGCGGCCCAGAATTATCACCAGGCCCCTTTGAAACTTGGAAACAGCAGCGAAACATCGTCAACCGTTACTTTCAATCATTAGATTGGCCAGAATTACACAACATTAACGCCAATCAAAAAACCTGGTGCGATGGGCCCTACGGTCGCGAGCGAGCATTTCTGGGAGAATTAATGGAAAATAGAAATATGCTCACTACAAATGCCACAGCGCGTTTGCTGCACAGTATAATCGGCGGTGTAGCTGTTTCTGCAAAAGCATCGCAAGAAATGATGGGCTTAATGAAACGCAGTTTAGAACCAGCAGAATTACAAGCCGATCCAGAAAATCAAGTTACAGGTTTTTTAGGTAGCGGATTGCCAGAAGATGCAAAAATCTGGTCAAAAGCGGGGCTGACAAGTCAAGTTCGTCACGATGCTGCTTATATTGAAATACCTGGTTTGCGGCCGTATTTATTAGTTGTATTTACCGAGGGGAAAGAGAATAGCAAGAATGAAGAGATTTTACCCTTTATTTCGCGGCAATTTGTCGAAGCAATCAAGGCGCTTGATTAGATTTGGTAGCCGATGATTGCTGCTAGACTAGAATTGAATTGCGAAAATAATTGGGACGGGCTAGAAGCCCATCCCACAAAATTTGATTAAAAGGAATTTTTTCCTAGAAGTTTTAGAACGGAGAGGGGGGGATTCGAACCCCCGAAGGGTGATAACACCCTTAACAGATTAGCAATCTGCCGCTTTCGACCACTCAGCCACCTCTCCACGATGACGGTAACTAACTATAGCACACACACCAGGCTCTTGCCAACCCCTAAATCAAAAATTCTTCAATCCCTCTCCCTATATACCTTTGGTCGAAGGCGGAAGGCATATTTCCCCACTCTCCCCCTCTCCTACTCCCCAAAGCCCCTAGCCTTCAAGTGCTTTTCCCAACTAAAGTTAGAACTCAAAAAGAACCTCTTAGTATACAAATATCCCAATCGGTACAGCTTAGCCTTGCGATCGGCATCTAGATTAAAATCCGTCGTCGTCACCGCAGCTTCAGTCACATCAATATTGATAACTCTGCCTTTATCCATTTCGCGCTGGTGATAGCGGTCTCTTGCTTTCATCATCGTGGTGAACATCGCCGACAGCATCGACACCGGACTATTAATCTTAATTTGGTTCTCAATGCCAGTATCAACTAATCGAAACCCAAAGGTAAACCAGCGCGGCGCAACCGGAGTCGAACCGGATTGTTTGTCATAAATCCACAGCGGGAAATTGCTCAGAATTCCCCCATCGACAATTAAGTCATTGCCCAGTTTTCCCGGCTCAAAAAATAGCGGAATGCTCATCGACAGCCGCACCGCTTCAGCTACGCTAAACTCTTCGGGATTTTGCAGCCGCAACTGCTGGTACAAAGCATCGGAATCTGCCGAGTCTTGCCGCCGTAAGTCATCGGGCAGCACCAACATTTCACCGCGAGTCAGGTTGGATATTACTACTTTTAATTCCCGCTCTTTTTCCAGTTTTTTGACATCGGCAAAACTCTGCAAGTGACCTTTACTAAGTATTGCTTCCAGCCACTGCCGGAAAGGTTGTGCAGAATATTCTCCCATCTGGCGGCTAATTGTGAGAAAAATTAGCGTCCAAGCTGGAGATTGCAAGTCGTCTGCTGGATCGCCATTTAAAATTAGAGGACTGTTTTTTTGAGTTAAAAATATGCTGTAATCGAGGTCTCCTAACAACTGCTCTAAGTCATCCATTGACAAGTCTGTTGCCAATACTGCGGCAGTAATTGCACCCGCAGAAGTACCGGCCAATTTTCGCCAACGGATACCCAAATCGTGACAGCATCTGAGTGCTCCTAAAAAGGCAACTCCGCGCACGCCACCACCTTCAAAAATGGCGTCTGCATAAATTTGACCGTCTGTGTCGGGAGGCGGAAATTTTTTGAGAATTGTTTCTTTTTCGGTGAGGGACATCCTGACGCCCGGTTCTTGCAAAATTTGCTGGGGATACAACTTGCTCATTTTAGATTTTGGATTTTAGATTTTAGATTTATTGTGCTTGATTTTGGTTGGCATTCATTGCTTCTTTGACGTGTTCTTGAACTTGCGATCGCACTTGTTCGTAGGCTACCGACGCGCACCAGGGCCGGAGAGATAGAATAGTCGTATCTGGAGTGATCTCGGCTACCAAACAAGTCGGGGGCGGATTTTCCAAAACCAGCGGGTGAGAATGGGCAATTTCTAACAACTCAGCCATCGTTGGACGGATCGGGCGATCGCCAATATCAATTTTTAAGTCTACTCGCCTCGTACCCATCGCCGTAGTATTTTTCAGTGTACCGTTAAATAAATTATTATTCGGAACAATAATTTTTATGCGATCGTCCGTCACGACGGTTGTTGAAAAAATCCCGATGCTGTCCACCACTCCCTTAACATCCGCAGCTTCGATCGCATCTCCGACTTCAAAAGGCCGTAAACTAATCAACATTACCCCAGCAGCAAAGTGAGATAGAGTATTTTGCCACGCCAAACCAATCGCCAAACCCGCCGCACCCACAACAGCCACCACGCTAGTCGTTTGAATTCCCAACTGATTCAAAGCGGCGACTACTCCCACTATCAAAATCACAATTTCCGCAGCTTGAACTAAAAATTTCCGCAGCGTGGCTTCCGTGCGGCTGAGGGTTCGGCGAGTCACGCGGCCCGCAACGTCGATCGCAAATCGCGTAATTAACAAAATACCGATCGCCCACAGCGCTTGAGGTACAACTTTAAACCCCAATTCTACGAATTTTTTCGAGAATTCTTGGGCTACTTGCATCGCCTGTATTCTTTCTGCATCTAGCTGCGCCGTCAAGGTTTGAGCTATTAGTATAATTGTGCTGGCTGTCATGTCAATTGGTAATTTGTAATTGGTAATTTGTAATTGGTAATATCAAATTTGATCGCATCAAAATTATACTCCTCTACGGTTAAGTTAAGCCCGATCCCCCCTAGCCCCCCTTAAAAATGGGGGAACAAGAAATTGCTCAAAGTCCCCCTTGCTTTCGGGGGATTTAGGGGGATCTCCGGGGCATAAACATGATTAACTGAAGCGTCTTGAATCATACTGTATTTGCGAGCATCCAGATCGTCCTAGTTAAGAGTTTACTGCAACGCGAGGCAATCGGTGTTTAAAACCGCAGAGAATTTCCCATGAAATAGTTCCTAAAGTTTCCGCCCAATCATCAGCAGTAATTTGATTTTCCCCATCTTTACCCAATAAAGTCACCACTTCCCCGACTTCTAAATCGGGAATATCAGTTACATCCAGCATTAATTGATCCATCGTCACAGCCCCGACTTGCGGCACAAATTCGCCCCTAACTAAAACCTGCATTTTATTAGAAAGATTGCGGGGAATCCCATCTGCATAGCCGATACCAACTACCGCAATTTGTGTCTCGCGCCCAGCAATAAATTGATAGCCATAACTAACGCCAGTTCCTGCTGCAATTGTTTTCACCTGCGTCACCCGAGCTTTTACCTGCATTGCGGGCTGCAAATTGGTGATCGCCTGCAAGTGAGGAGCAGGATAAAGACCGTAGGTAGCCAAACCGACTCGCACTAAATCATAGTGCAAATCGGAGTCTGTGAGAGTGGCAGCAGAGTTGGCCAAGTGGAGGCGACGGGGGTTAATTCCTGCTGTTTGGATTTGGGCGATCGCCTTTTTGAACCCTTGCTGTTGCTCTCTCATCACGGCGGGATCGGGACTATCGGCTGTCGCCAAGTGAGAGTAAATGCTGGCTAATTTTAAATTTGGCAAACTATTGACTAATTGCACAAATTCTGTTGCGTCTTGCCAGAGTGTACCCAAACGAGACATTCCCGTATCTAACTTAGCGTGAACTGACAAAGATTGATTGAGACTGACGAGAACTTCCGAAAAAATTAGGGCTTGTTTGGCAGTACAAATAGTGGGTTGTAAGTGCCATTGGGCGATCGCCCTTACCTGTGCGGCTGTATGAGTTGCCCCCAACAGCAAAATCGGCGCTTCTATCCCAGCTTCTCGCAATTCTATGCCTTCGGGAATCGTCGCCACACCCAGCCAACTAGCACCTGCTTGCAAGGCTGTTTGACTAACTGCGATCGCACCGTGCCCGTAAGCATCTGCTTTCACAACTGCCATCAGTTCGGTTTGGGGAGATAAGAGATTTTTAAGCTGTTTTACATTGTGAGTTAAAGCTGCTAAATCGATTTCGACCCAAGCCCGCTGGCAAAGTCCGCCATCGCCTTCCCAGAGCAGCATCTGGCGGGATTTTGGGGGTGTTGATCCTGCGGTTGTTTGTTCCTCACTCAACATTAGTCGATCGCTCCTACTTGCTGACACCATTAAAAACTGCTCGAAGATTTCACCCTAGATTTAATTATAATGAGAATTTCTCTTTCATCAATGTTAACTGGTGTATCATAGCATCAAAAATACCTGGTAAAAACTATGGACGGATTAGCTTACCTGCATTTAGCTGAAACTTGGGAAACGCCCCCAGCTCAAACTCGATCGCCCAACGCGACAAATCACCTGAATTTAGCCTCGACTCCTTTACTCTTCTTTACGATCGCTCTCACAATTTCCAATTTAGTCTATCCCGCCCTCGCCCTCAAAAAAGGTGATTCAGGCCCGGAAGTTGTCGAACTCCAGAAAACTCTACAAACATCAGGATATTTTGACCGTAGGGCTACAGGATTTTACGGTTCTATCACCCTGGCTGCGGTGAAAAAGTTTCAAGCAGAGAACAACCTAAAAGTTGACGGAATTGTCGGCCCTCAAACCTTGTCAGCCCTCAAAGGCAAGTCGCCAGCCGCCAGCCCTGACCAAGAATCTGCGGAAAAAACACCGTCAAAGGTCGATCGACCTTCGCCATCTCCTACCGCCACAGAAAACAACAACAAACTCGAAGATACAACTAAAAATCAGCCACAACAACCTCTCTTTCAAGAACCATTTTTACCACCATTTAAAACAGAAACTCCTGCTCCAAACCTTGAAAACAAAGAAAATGAATCACAAGGTAAAAGGCTGGTAAATACTGAAGGTAAAATGACTTTGAAAAAAACTATTTACGGCAAAATATCGCCGAAATCAATAGTTTATTCGGGAGCGGGTTTGTTCTTTGCTCAAAACATGATGTACAGCCATAGCATCACAGTTTATGATAGGAACTTTAAATTAGTCAAGACTATTCCCGATACAGTCAACTTGTCAAAGTTTGGCTTTTCTAAATTCAAAGGCAATTATCAAGGTTCTCCCGTAGAAGCTGCTTTTTCAACAGATGGCAAGTATGGCTATGTATCCAACTATCAAATGTACGGTTCTGGGTTTAAAAATCCCGGTAGCGACAGGTGTTCTCCATCAGCAAAACACGACCAAAGTTTCCTGTACCGCATCAACACCCAAACATTGAAAATAGAACAGATAATTCCTGTAGGTGCCGTTCCGAAATTTAATGCTGTTTCGCCTGACAATCGCTTCGTACTCGCGAGCAATTGGTGTACTTGGGATTTGAGCATAGTTGATATCAATAAAAATCGCGAAGTCGAGCGGGTAAAACTGGGTGCATATCCTCGCGGAATTGTGGTCACTCCCGATTCCAAAAATGCCTATGTTGCCGTCATGGGTTCTTCCGATATTGCGAAAGTAAATCTGCTAGATTTTTCGGTAGAATGGTTGAAAAATATTGGCAATGCGCCCCGTCATTTGACGATAGATCCCAATGGTAAGTATCTATATGCCACTTTAAATGGTGAAGGAAATGTGGCAAAGATTGACCTAAAAACTGGTAAAGTGGTGGATAAAGTTTCGACAGGAAATGCACCTCGCAGCATGACGATTTCTGGTGATGGAAAACTGATTTATGTGGTTAACTATTTCTCGAATACTGTTAGCAAAGTCAGGACAAGCGATTTGAAAGTGCTGCAAACAGTGAAGGTTAATTCAAGCCCGATCGGGATTACTTACGATCCGGAAACTAATCAGGTTTGGGTCGCTTGTTATTCGGGCAGCATTATGGTGTTCCAAGATTAATCTACCTGGTTCAATCCTTCGGACTGAAGTCCTAAAAAAAATCAGCAAAAAGGACTAAAGTCTTTACTAACAACCTGGTTCTATCGTTCGGACTTAAGTCCTAAAAAAATCTAGTAACAGGACTAAAGTCTTACTACAAACCAGGTTTGCAGTCTTACTTTTCACCGCATCCCTGAAAGGTAGAGCAGGAATTCATTTCAGCCGGTACAAATGGCGGTAAAGTGGTGAAAACACAATAAAAAAAATCATAAAAATGTTTAACTGGTGGGACAAGAATGGAGTCAGTATTGAATTAGGAGACGAGAGATTCAGCAACCGAGCCTGCTCAATCGGCAAAACCCTAAGTGAGCGATAATGAGATGCTCCCACAGGGAAGAAGGAAATATTTTGTTCATCTCCCCCTCTCCCATTCTCCCCCTCTCCCATTCTCCCCCTCTCCCATTCTCCCCCTCTCCGACTTCTCCCCCTCTCCCGCTTCTCCTCATGGTGTATAAATTAGGTTGAAGTAAATGCCGTTATCTTGCAGATTGTCGCCTTTATCGCTAATTCTCACCAAAGGAAAAGCGTAATCTACGCGCAAGTTCACCTGCCGTATCGGTGCCCAGATCACCCCCAAACCCAGACCTGCCAAGAATCTTTGATTGGTTAATTTATTGGGATTGTTGGGAGTATTCCACACCGTACCCGCATCTAAAAAGGGAGCTAATTGAAGTTTGGGATTTCCCGAAGCATCGCGCTGCAAAGTAATCCGATCTTCGATAGACACTCGGAATCCGTTATCGCCGGAACGGGCATTTTGGCGGTAGCCACGCAAAGATTGTCCGCCGCCAATTACAAATTGCTGTGAAGGTAACAAACTATTAGCTGAAAGCTGCAAGTCTGACTGCAAAATTAATAAATGTTTGTCGTTCAATCGCTGTACTCGCTGCACTTGACCCAGCCAGCTAAAAAATTGTCCGTCAGGGACAGAACCTTCGTTTTGAGTAGCATCAAACAAGCTAGTGCCGATCGTAAATTGCGATCGCAAGGCCCAAGCACCCTGGGAGTCGCGCCGAATGTAGTCCTGTCCCAGCTTAATTGCACTGGTAGTTGTAACACCCTGGGAGTCAGGGCCGATGCCAAAAGGAAACGGTTCGCCGGCGAGAAAAGTTCTGCCTGTCTGATACGTAAAACCGGCAGATAAGGCAAATTCTTCGATCGGCGTTCTCCGCAGCGGTTGGCGGTAACTAACTTCAAATAAATGTGACTTCCCCGAAATATCAAAAGTGTCAAAAGGTGCTTGTACAATACTGTTGCGGTTCGGCGCAGCCCTCAATTGCAGCGTGCCGTTCATCGCATTTAGTGGCACGCGATAGCTGAAATCAAACACATCTGAATCGCCTAGCGATCTATAATAAGCAGCGGCAAGTTCGTCGCCATTTCCTGTTATATTGCGGTGCCGTAAACTAACACCCAATCTTTCAGAACCGACGCTGGGAGGCGAGTAATTATCAAAGCTGAAACTAGATTGAAACGGATTAGCTTCCGTGACTCGGACGATCAGAATGCTCTCTCCTTCATTATCCCCAGCCCGCAGACTGGCTTCTACATTGTCAAATAAAGGATCGACTCTCAGCAGCCGGAGTTGGTCTTCTAATGCACCTGTACTTAAAGGCATTCCGGCACCGAGTCGAATCCGGCTGCGGATGTAATTTTGGTGCAATCTTTTAGTTCCTTCTACCTCAATTTTGCCCAGCTTGCCTTCGATCACTTGAATTTGGACTACCCCTGCGGTGATAGTTTGGGGTGGCAAGACTGCTCTCGAAGTGATGTAGCCTCGATTGAGGTAAATTTCGGTAATTTTGTCGGCAATTTGTTTGAGCTGTTCTAGGGTGGCAGAACTACCCTCAAACGGCTTGATTAAGGCATTAATTTCGTTTTGGGTTAAAATTGTGCTGCCAACTACTTGAATTTTCCGCACCTGAATTACTGTATTCGGCAGTGGCAGGGGAACTGGGGACGGGCGATCCGGCGCAACTGGTTGCGGTATTTGAGGAGGTTCTGCCGAAGGCTGCGGGGCTGGTTGCAAAAATCGATCGCGATTTGGATCGGGCTGAGTCGGTGGCGGCGGCAGGTTTGGAGGGGGATTTTGTTGGTTTTGGGCTAAAACATCGCAATCTAGAGGGTTCTGACATTTGGGTTCACTGTCAACTAGATTTTTGGCTGCGGGCTGGGGGCTAACCTCACAATCCGTTTGATCAATTGTGGAGCAGCGATCGGGCTGGTTGTCAAGAGGGTTGGTTTCTGGAAAATCGGGGAGTTGATTTAAGTTGGTTGCGGTTTCATCCTGCTGGATTTCGAGTTTTTGCCATGCTAATACTCCGTTGCTTGGATCTGCTGAGTTGTGAGTGGCGGCGGGCAACTGAGAAATATCGTCTGTTTGGGATAGGGCTCGATTGGCGTCATAGCAAGCGATTGGGAGCGCCGTTAGAAGTGAAATCCCCAACCGAAATATGGCAATATTTGCACTCGGACGCATAATTAATATTTTGTCTAAAATAAGTTTGTATGCTGCTTGACTGTGCGAGTTTATCATTTAGTGTTGGGAGCAGTTTAACAATCAAGATTTCAACAGTCCAGCTTTTAAGAGGCAAGCGATCGCTGATGAGCGTTACCACAAAAATTTTAATTTATTGAGGACGATCGACCAAAAAACCTCCAACGCCTCATAAATCATCTGTGGGGCTGCGAAATACTGCGATCGCCACCGGGTTTTTGGTACTTGCTGCATAAGTCCAATTATTTTTTGGCAATTGGTGTTAACTCACTGGGGACTAATGGTTCTTGGGCGATTTTGCCGAGTTGGACTGAGTTCAACATTTCTGACCACTTGAGCGCTAAACTGTCATCGCTGGGAGACTCCGTTCGCAATTGAGCTAGAGTTGCCAGGTACTCGTACCAGAGACCTTGTTGGGCAAAGATGCTGAGCTTGGCGCGACTGTCTGGCGATCGATCTAACTCTGTTTTTACGGTTGGGGTGACTGCGGTGCGGTTAATCCACCCGGAAACGAGAACATCATCTGTTGTATAGCTGTTTGGGTTGCATTTGATCGTAAAGTACCATTGATAGTTTTTGCCAACTTTCAGGGCTGGCGAGTTGCCGTCGGAGCCGAGGCTGACGCTAACAATACCAGCACGGCTAGTTACCATCCGAAAACTTTTTTTGTATACTGTTTTGTCGTTTTCGTCCGCTAACTCAAACTGAACTGTTTTGTCGAGGGCTAGCGGAACGTAGTAAAAAAATGTCGGCTTTTCTGATATGGTTTGCCCCATAGTTGATTGGGGAATCAAGGCAGTTAAGGCATTTGTAGCAGTGGGGCAGGCTAAGCCGCGGGTTCCTCCGCCTTCGCGCCTTCCGGGTACTCCCTGCTCCGGCGGTTGAAAGTTATTCCACGTGGCTCCCGGTTGCTGGGTGTTCGGTCTGCTTCCGGTTGGGGAGAGGGTTTGAACTGTTTGCCAGTTGAGGGGTAGCTGCGGTTGTGAGGGGGGATGAACGCTGTTTGCGGGGCTGTTGAGAGCCTTTGCTGGTATTAAGAAACTACCAGCGGCAACTGCCTCTAAAGACAGAATTAAGGAAAGGGTACCGATGTTTAGAGCAGACTTCCAAGCCATGACGAACCTGCCTTCTGATGAACCGAGGAACTTGAACGTATGATTTTATTCTACCCAAGGTTTTGACGGATCTAGTAATCTGTTGTACTTAATTTATATCTTCCAGCAGATACTATGAGTTTGGATGCTCTGACAAATATGGCATTCTGTGTCGCATTTTTCAGTGGTAGCTTAGTAGTTATACTTAGTCGCATTCATGGCAGCAAGTTGGGTTGAGCTTGTTAAACCCAATTTAGACAAAGACTAATATTCCGGGTTTTTTAGCTCTGGTAAGAGGTTACAACGAAATATATTCGTAAAAAAACCCGGTTGATGCGTCAGTCCAGGATATCAGGAACCTCAGCAATTTTGCTGCTGAACCTGACGCGATCGGCTACAAGTTACAAGATCAGGTTTTATGTACAATACCGGCAAGAAATTTAGTATGAATCTCGATTCACCTGTTCTCTCGGACAAACAAAATTCAGGGCTGCGGATGGTAAGACCGATCGGTGTATCTGCACTGCACGGCATTGCTTTTTTAGGAAATAGGTTGTTCGCGGTCGATCGCACCGAAGGGCTACTATTGGAGATCGATCGCGAAACTGACAACACTACTGTTTTGAATCCTTGTCAAACGGCTAAGTTTGCGGGCGCAACCGGGCTGGCGATTTGGGAAGATACTCTCTGGTTTTCCCAGGATGAGGATATTTGTTGCTGTCCGGGGGCAATTCTGGACGGAGCAATCGCACAACTCAAACCGGAACATTTTGTTTCCCTTTCTTATCCTGCTGACGGGATTGCTGTTTGGAAGTCTACGCTGTATGTGACTTGCCAGAGATTGGGCTATATTCTGGTTTTTGATGTAAAAACTGGTCGGGAAATTACTCGGTTTTATGCTCCCGGTATTGGCATAGAAAATATCACTGTCCGGGATGAGGAACTTTGGGTTTGCGACAAGACTGAGCAAACTGTTTACTGTTTGGAACGGGCAACTGGCGAGATTAAATTTAGCGTTTTGACTCCCTTTGAATGGCCTTCTGGTTTGGCTTTTCACAAAGATGCCCAGACGGGGGAGGAGATTCTGTATGTGGCTTATGCTGGGGATGAACTTTATATCCGGGATGACCCAAATTCGGAAGATCCTTTTCAGTTGACGAAGCGCGATCGCACTTTTGTTCACCCTTTGTCTTTTCACTATAATGAAGCCGAACGCTACGCTCTGTCAAACGGTTTTTTGATGGAAATGTCCTATGTGGAGGAATTGTCTCCTCTGGATGAGGTAGAAATCGATAATTTGGAGTGGCGGATTGCTTTACCTTCGGACACTCACCGCCAAAAAGTGAGAAAAATTACGCCGATTGGGATGCCTTTTACTGAGGAAATTCAGGAAGGGGAACGGGTGGCGGTGTTTAAGTTCGATCGCCTCCAGAAGGGGGAACGGCGAATCTTTGGCTGGAAGGCTTTGTTGGAAGTGCGATCGATTAAGTATCAGTTGTCGCCTCGGGATGTGGAAAAGATTCCGCAACTGTCGCCGGAGTTTGCAGCTAAGTATTTGGTGGACAATGATAATTTGGCGATGGATACGGAGATTGTGCGATCGGCTGCGGTGGCCTCAATTGGCACTGAAACTAATATTTTGAGGCAGTTACTGAGCATTCGCAATTTTGTTTACGACCAACTTTCTTACGGGATCAGGCCTCACATTGACACTCCCGATATTGTACTGCGGCGCGGCATCGGTTCTTGCGGCGAGTACGTGGGGTTGTTGTTGGCTTTGGCAAGGTTGAATGGGATTGCTTGCCGCACAATTGGGCGCTACAAGTGTCCAGCTTTTGCTGACAGAAAAGGTGTGCCGCTGGAACCGGATTTCAATCACGTTTGGCTGGAGTTTTACATTCCTGGTTTTGGCTGGGTGCCGATGGAATCTAATCCTGACGACATTCAAGACAGAGGCCCTTATCCTTTGCGGTTTTTCATGGGTTTGGCTTGGTACCACATGGAAATTGGCAAGGGAGTTCGGTTTCAAAGTCTCACCAGCGGGGGTCTTCCTTTGAAGAAGGAGGATGTTTCTGTGGGGAGTCTGGCAATTAATCATGTCAGGTTTACAATTTTGGAAGAGTTGTTTTAAGGAAGAAGGAAGAAGGCAGAAGGAAGAAGGCAGAAGGCAGAAGGAAGAAGGCAGAAGGAAGAAGGAAGAGGGAAGAGGGAAGACGGAGGATTTTTCTGATCTCCCCCTCTCCCTCTCGCCCAATTCAGAGAAGGCAGAAGGCAGAAGGCAGAAGGCAGAGGGAGGATTTTTCTGATCTCCCCCTCTCCCTCTCGCCCAATTCAGAACACGTCCGGTAGAATAACCGTTATCACATAATTGGGTTTAAAACCCCGTCCTTCGCTCGACGGCTTTAATTGTAAACTTTAATTACACATTCACCAC
>NZ_JAUBVX010000080.1:0-23846 GCF_036706065.1 Microcoleus sp. A2-C3
TTCTGAAACTTTACCAAAATGGGATATCACGATTATCCCATTTTGACTGGTATTTTATTTTTCCGCGAGTCCCTTACCATATTTCTGGACTCCCAACGATTTTGACCAGTTCCTCATGGCTCCACTGCTCAACTATTTTGATTTTCAGTGCTGCTGACTCTTGTTCTTCCCTCATCTGACTACCAGATTTCTGGACTCTCAACTATTCTTGACCTGAATCCTTACCTCAAAACTATTCCTCCTTTCCCATTCTCCCATTCTCTCATTTTCCCATTCTTCCCACTCGCCCAGCGCTTCTCAAGATTTGGCAAGCTAAAATCGCCGCCCCAAATCCGTTATCAATATTCACCACACCCACACCAGCGGCACAAGAATTAAGCATAGTTAAAAGAGGAGCAATCCCGCCAAAACTCGCGCCGTAACCAACACTTGTCGGCACCGCAATCACCGGACAATCCGCTAAACCCGCAACCACACTCGGCAAAGCACCTTCCATACCAGCAACCGTAATCAACACATCAGCATCATCAATCACGTGCCGATTATTCAACAAGCGGTGAATTCCAGCAACTCCCACGTCCCACAAACGCCGCACCTGAAAACCGCAAAGTTCCGCCGTAACTGCCGCTTCTTCCGCCACAGGCAAATCCGCTGTTCCCGCACTGATGATAGTCACAGTACCCGGATGCTGCCAAGTTGGGGAATTAGCAGAAATTGCACAAATTCGAGCTTTTTGGTAGTAGCACAAATCGGGTATTTTTTGCTGCAATTGCTCGAAAACGAACGGTTCAATTCGCGTCGCCATCACCACAGGATTTCGCCCGCGCATCGCCTCGATAATTTCGACAATTTGGTCTGGTGTTTTCCCTGGGCCCAAGATGACTTCAGGAAAACCAGTTCTTAAGGTGCGGTGATGGTCAATTTTGGCAAAATCACCGACTTGTTGAAAGTCAAAATGCTTTAATTTGTCCAAAGCTGCGATCGGGCTAACATCGCCGGCCGCCACGGATTCGAGTAACTTCTGTAAAATTTCAGGTTCCATGAATTAATTTACTAATGACCAATGACTACTGACTAATGACCAATGACAACTGACAACTGACAACTGACAACTGACAACTGACTATTCGGCAATTTTTAGTTCATACAAATTCCAGAAAGCACCGCCGATCGCACTATAGCGAATTCCGGATACGCGATCGCGCACCGCCTCAAAAGTCAGCGGATTCACCATATAAATAAAAGGCACTTGTTCCGCTATAATCCGCTGCGTCTCCCCATAAAGCTCCTTGCGCTTCGCCTCGTCAAGCTCCTGAGAAGCCTTCACATAAAGGTCATCAATTTTCTGCTCCCACTCCGCCACTTCCCAACCCTTAATCGGCGGTTCTGTCCCTAACGGGCCCTGGTTGAAACTGTGTAAAGTCCCCTTAACAGACCAAATATTGTAGCCGCTGTGGGGTTCCAGCCCTCCCGTAAAACCGCCGAGATAAGTATCCCAATTTTTAGTCAAACGCAGCTTTTCGACATAAGTGTTAAAACTCAGAAACTGCGTGTCAATTTGCATCCCCAGTTTACCCAAATCTTGTTTAATTTGCGTTCCCATTTGCTCCCGCGCTTTTTTACCAGCAGCCATCAACAAAGTAAAGCGCACTTTGTTACCCTCAGTATCCAACAATTCGCCGTTACTATTATACTTGAATCCTGCACTTAACAGTAACTCTTTCGATTTCTGCGGGTCGTAACTGTAAGTTTTCAATCCCTGTTCTGGAGACAAGTAAAACGGGCTTTGCGCCGGAATTGGGGAATGCAGCGGCGCGCCAAGTCCGCGATAGATATTGTTAGTCATGGCGTCGCGGTTGATGCCATAGGCTACGGCCTGCCGAAACTCCTTACTCGCGAACCAGCGAGACTTAACCGGGTCTACAAACGGCTGATTTTGAGGATTGCGCCCCTTATTCAGATTGAAACACATAAACACGCTGCCAGTATCTGGGCCGCCATTAAACACCGTATATTTTCCACGTTTTTCCTCCCGTTTCAGCAGCGGGAACACCTCCGGCTGCACGTCCAGAGTATCCAAATCGCCCGATCGAAAATTTAGCAATTGATTATCCGTATTTTCGATAATTTGCCAGACAATTTGCTGGATATAAGGCTGACTGTTACCTTCTGTATCTTTGCGCCAAAAATATGGATTTCGTTCCAAAACAACGCGCTGGTTGGGAGTATAGCTCAACATTCGGTATTGGCCGTTACCGACAATTTTTTTGGGGTCAGTATCCGTGCCCCAAGCAGACAGGTATTTAGGCTTACCGTCAGCCTCTGTATTGGTGGCATATTCCTGCAAAATATGAGCTGGTAAAATTGGTATTCCCCCAGCAAATCTAACAAAAGGAGCAAAAGGTTCTGCCACTGAAAATTCAACGCGGCGGCTGTCAATTTTTTTGAGTTTGGGCAATTGACGGCTTATACCAACCCTCAGAGTATCTTTCAATCCGCTAGGAATTTTATCATTGAAATAAATTTTTTCATAGGTGAAGATAATGTCATCAGTTGTCATCGCTTCGCCGTCAGACCATTTCAAGCCATCTCGCAGGGTGAAGACAATCTTTTTGCCATCTTTAGAAACTTCCCAGGACTCTGCTAAACCAGGTTCTAGCTTCGATGTCAAGCCGTTTTCGTTGAGCAATCCCTCGTACATATAGCCAAAAACGCTATATGCAGATTGATTTAGCGGGTAATTGAAGGTAGACGGGCCGCTGGGGGTGGGAACGATGAGTCTGTTTGCTAAAGTCGATCGCACCGGAGTACAAGCAGACAGACTGATAGTGGCAATTAGAGCTAGCAAAACAGCCAGCCAGCGGCGCTTTGAATGTAAAATAGGGAAATTTTTCATAAGAATTTAGTTTACCACCTGCGTGCAATTATGACTGAGATTGTAGCCAACCCAGAAAGTCTTCAGTGCGCGAAAAATACTTAGTTATCCCGACTTCCTGCAAAGCATCTCGAACTTTCGACAGACCAAATTCTTTGACGTTACCGCTGAGAAATACTTTGCTTTCTGTAGAATGCGATCGGGCATGACTAAGGATACAGTGTAGAATCAAATTGTCTGTTGGGTCTTTTTTGATGATAGCTGTGTTTAAACTCGATTGAATAATCTCTAAATTTAGTACAATCATTTCTGCATTTTCTGACATCAGAGAAATTGCTTCTCGCAACCGCAATTCAAGTTCATCTATTCGTTCTAGATAGTAAAGTAATGACTCTTCTAGGTAAAAAGATAGAGATGCGACTTTTTGAGAGGTAACATCTCGCTTTGTTTCACTAATTTGACGACTTAGCTGTTGCTTAAAAGAGTTGTGTCGCTTCAACTCGTCCTCGAAAGCTGACCAAGCCGACCTATAACAAACGCTGGGTATGACTAACTGAACTGAGGAAGACAAATCTCTAAGCAACATAATTGCTTCAGCCTCACGCCCTGTAGCAATACTCATCAGAAAGTTGGTCTCGATATATATAATTGCCACCTAATTCCACTCCTGATTTTGTTGTTTCACCTGCGAGTAATGGCAGCAAACCGATGGCTGCTATCTGCTCCGATGCTGGCGAAATCTTTGATTTCCAGTTATAATCTAAGTCATGCAGCCACGTTTCTATCAGCCCGCCAAGGGTAAGTTCAGAGAGCCATTTACTGCCAAACGTAGGCATATAATAGCGACATATTTCACCAGTATTGAGAGTGCAAACAGGTTCTGATAAATTCACGCCATCCCATTTGAAAATCAAAATTTTTTCCGCGTCAATAAACATAGCATAGGGAACGATCGCGTTTTTTTCAGACAGGTTAGCTAATACAGCTTTCAGCCAATCGATCGCGCGATCGACAATTTTCTGTTTCGCCGCTGCTTCTTCAGCTTGAATAATTTTAACCTCGATTAGCACGACTATGCGATCGTCCTTATCCAACGCGATCACATCCGCGTCTACAGGAAATTGTAACTCCCAGTTGTCAGTGTCCATGATTTCAGGCTTCCTAGCGATTTTGGATTAAACAATTGACTCCACAGTCAATTTTAGATGATAGAGTTCTATTTTTGGCCCAGCAAAACTACAGCATAGGCTGCAATTCCTTCCTCTCTCCCCACGGGGCCTAACTTTTCGTTAGTAGTAGCTTTGATGCCAATTTGGTCGGGTTTTAATTGTAAAACACCAGAAAGCCGATCGCGCATTTGCTCAATATGCGGTTTCAGCTTCGGACGTTCGGCCACCACCACCGAATCAATATTGCCAATTTCCCACCCTTTATCTAATATTAACTGATTGACTTGTGCCAGCAACACTAGACTGTCTGCACCTTTCCATTTCGGGTCAGTTGGCGGGAAATAAAGCCCGATATCTCCTAAACTGAGAGCTCCCAGCATCGCGTCCATGATCGCGTGGGTGAGCGCGTCAGCGTCGCTGTGTCCTAATAAGCCTAATTCGTGGGGAATGTGTACGCCACCGAGGATCAGAGGGCGTTCTGGAACTAAGCAGTGAATGTCGTAGCCGTTACCAATGCGGATGTTCATGTCAAAAAGTAGATGTTTGGGGAACGCAGACAGTAGGAAATTATTGCACAGTTTGTCTGGCGATCAGCGAGTTTTTTGGGCGATCGACTTGTTTTACTTTTGGGCAGATATTGGAGGAATGCGATCGGCCGTTAAAATTACTACTTTCCCATCTTGCCAAACAGCAATAGATTCACCTAATTTGCGGTGTCTTTCTATAGCTGCGGCAACTGCCGATTTCAGTCCAACATTAATTTTTGTAGATAAAAGTTGTCTGGGTTTTGATTGTTTCATTTTATTTTTGAGTTATTTGATTCCAGCTTTCAACATTATAGATTATCTGTTCTTCCTCGATACTCCCTTCTGCCACTAACTGAGCAGTTTCGTGAGAGTTGTCATAGATAATCCAATTGTCGCACAGTGGCAAATACAGAGCAATCAAATTTCGCAGTCCTCTGTCATAGCGACGGCGGATGACATCTTCTGGGATAGAATGACCGCCGCTAGCTACCCGTCGGGCTACTCTTGCTATGGCTAGTTCTGGCGATCGCAACCAAAAGTAAATTAAGTTAATTGTATAATCTTTTGTTTTACAACTTCTGAGAAAAGCTGCAAAGCTGCGGGCCGCCAGAGTAGTCTCAAAGGCAAAATCAGTTCCAGAATTAGACAGAGTTTGCAGTCTTTCTAGCATAATGCGTCCGGCGGTAATGGCTACGGACTCTTGATTGAATGGTGAAAGTGCCGCCGCGATCGCATCAGCATTGACATATTCAAAACAGTCCAGAAAGTTGGGCAATAAACTCATTGATGCTGTGGTTTTCCCGGAACCGTTAGCGCCGCCAATTATGTAAAGATTCGGCATACATTCAACAGTTAAATTTACACTAAAGAATGAAAATTAAATAACTTACAATCTTTATTGTTCTTGTGGGATGGGCGTCCCGCCCGTTCTTTCTGGACGGGCGGGACGCCCATCCCACAAACTTGTGTAAATTATTTAATTTGCGATCCTAACTTTAGTTAATTAATCCGCTAGCAAATCCGGCCGCCTTTGGCGAGTTCTGGCAATTTGCTGTTCCTTGCGCCAGCGAGCAATTTGGGCGTGATTCCCAGACAGCAACACATCGGGCACCTTCAATCCCCGAAAATCCGCCGGCCTAGTGTACTGCGGATAATCCAAAAGCCCGTCTTCAAAACTCTCAAACTTCAGGGAATCTTCCTTTGCTACAGTTCCCCGCAGCAATCGCAAAACCCCATTAATCAAGGCCAAAGCGGGAATTTCGCCCCCCGTGAGCACAAAATCGCCCAGAGACACCTCGCGAGTGACCAAATGCAGCACTCGATCGTCCACACCCTCATAATGTCCGCAAATCAACACTAACTGATCGCATTCCGTCGCGAATTCCCGAAACATCGGCTGCTGCATCGGTTCCCCTTGCGGAGTCAGCAAAATCACCTCCCGCCTCGGCAAAATCGGCAGCGACTCCACCGCCGCAAAAATCGGTTCCGGCTTCATCAGCATCCCCACTCCACCCCCGTAAGGCTCGTCATCGACTCGCTGGTGCTTGTCTGTGGTAAAATGGCGGGGATTGACAAAATTTACCTCAGCAATCTTTTTAGCTAAGGCTTTGCCCATCAGTCCCGATGCTAGGGGAGCCAGGAAAAAGTCTGGAAATAGGGTAACAACGTCAAATCGCACAATAATTGGAATTTATTGACACATCACCCTCTAGTTTGACCCTTAGAGGTAGATCGGTTTTCAGTAATTGCTTTATTTTTTATAATTTCTTATAATTTCTGAGAATTTTTGTAAGTTAAATTCTCTTCCTTTGTTTACGGGCTAGTTTTGTATAAAGATCATCTGTTCTCAGAAATCTGTTCTCAGGACAGCCGATGCGAGTAAACTCACCCCAAACGACTGCGGGATAGTCCTACCCCGCACCAAAAAAATATTCACTCTTAAAAAGCCCCATTGTACCCACAGCCACGGCAAAATTAAATTTCACATCTCACAGAGGAAGACACACCATGCAGCAGTTGACATCTCAAGCCCTAGAACACAATATTGCCCAGCGCACAAAAACCTCGATTATGGTCATCGGGGGGGCCGAAGACAAAGTTCACGGGCGAGAGATTCTGAATACCTTTTTTTGCCGTGCTGGGGGTGCAAACGCTCGGCTGGCGATCGTCCCCTGCGCCTCGCGAGATCCCGAAGGAATTAGCAACCGCTACCGCACCATATTTGATGAAATGGGCGTTAGCGCCGTCAAAGTCATTGACATCCGCGAACGCGAACAAGGCGAAAACCCAGTCTGGAAAGATTATTTAGAAGACTGTACAGGCGTATTTATCACAGGCGGCGACCAACTGCGACTCTGTGGGCTGCTGGCTGACACCCCGCTGATGGAGAAAATTCGCGAATATGCTCTTTCGGGCAAGATTACCCTCGCCGGCACCAGCGCAGGTGCTGCGGTGATGGGATATCACATGATTGCAGGCGGCGGCAGTGGCGCCCCGCCGAACCGTTCTTTAGTAGACATGGCAAACGGACTGAACATTATTCCTGAGATCATCGTAGACCAGCATTTTCACAACCGCAACCGCATGGCTCGCTTGCTGTCGGCTGTGGCTTGCCATCCCGATCGCCTTGCTATTGGTATTGATGAAGACACCTGCGCTTTGTTTGAGGGAGATGATACTATGAAAGTTCTAGGTAAAGGCACTGTGACTATTGTTGATTCTAGGGAAAATTTTTATACCAACGAAGCCCTAGTAGGAGCGACAGAACCCTTAAGTCTGTTCAATATGCGCTTGCACGTTCTGTGTCACGGAGATTGCTACAATATGCCCCTAGGCAAACCAATGCCATCGGCAGCCTGTTCCGAGTCGGGATGGCCTGTGGAATGCCGCACAGCTAACTAAACGCAGAACATTAGAGTCATTGATTCGGGAGAAATTATGCGGCATTCCGGCCGAATAATGGATACGACGAAAGGATATATTCCGAACCAGCCACAGGCTGACGCCAGAAGGTAGAATCACAGAAGATTCTACCTTCTGACTTCTAGTTTATTGCTGCCATTGACTTGTACTTCTGTTTAGCCGATCGCTCAGCCATAAATTTTCAACACTGGCCAGTCCAAAAACGGGTACAAGCCCCGACGCTATGAATGTGGAGAACCCAAGATTTTAGATCAAAATTCAAGCTTCCAGGTTGATCTGTAGAGTAAATCTAAAATCTAAAATCTAAAATCTAAAATAGACTGGCGGCCCATAACTGGAAATTCAATGCCAAACTGTTCGCAGCGAACAGTCGATCGAGCAATCTAGATCCAAATTGAATAAATGCTCCAATTACCTATAAGATTTAGCGACCCATACCCCTCTTACTGTCATGAAAATACTTAAAATTCAGACGTTACGCGGCCCCAACTACTGGAGCATCAGACGCCACAAACTTGTCCTCATGCGTCTGGATTTAGAAGAGTTGGCAGATAAAACCACAGCGCAAATTCCTGGATTCTACGAAGGGTTGATTGCCGCGCTGCCGAGTTTGGACGACCATTACTGTTCTCCCGGCCATCGGGGAGGCTTCCTGCAACGTGTCAGAGAAGGCACGATGATGGGACACGTCATCGAACACGTAGCCCTAGAACTTCAGCAAATGGCAGGAATGCCGGTCGGCTTCGGTCGCACCCGCGAGACTGCCACACCAGGCACTTACCAAGTAGTAATCGAGTATCAAAACGAACAAGCAGGTCGCTATGCTACCCGCGCGGGTGTGCGGATGTGCCAGAGCATTGCCGATACTGGCTCTTATCCAGCCGCAGAATTAGTCCAAGATTTAAGAGATCTCAGAGAGTTTGCTTTGTCGGCTGCCCTTGGGCCGAGCACGGAAACACTGATTAAGGAAGCAGAAGCTCGCGGTATTCCCTGGATACCCTTGAGCGCCCGGTTTATGATTCAACTAGGCTACGGGGTACACCAAAAGCGGATTCAGGCAACTCTGAGCAACCGCACGGGAGTTTTGGGGGTAGAACTAGCCTGCGATAAGGAAGGTACTAAAAATATCCTCGGTGCTGCCGGCGTGCCGGTTCCCAGAGGGACGGTGATTAATTATTTGGATGAACTGCGCGCGGCGATCGAAGATGTCGGCGGTTTTCCGATCGTCCTTAAACCCCTAGATGGCAACCACGGACGCGGAATTACGATCGACATCAACTCCTGGGAAGTAGCAGAAGAAGCCTACGACTTAGCCAGCGCAGCATCGAAAACCAAAAATGTGATTGTTGAGCGCTATTACACCGGCCGCGACCACAGAGTATTAGTCGTCAACGGGCAAGTAGTAGCAGTAGCAGAACGAGTCCCCGCTAACGTCGTGGGTAACGGCAAGTCTACAGTAGAACAGCTCGTTGAAGAAGTGAACCGCGATCCACAGCGGGGAGACGGACACGACAACGTGCTCACCCGGATCACGATCGACAAATTGACCCTCGATTTGCTGCAAAAACAAGGATACGCGATGGACTCCGTAGTGCCCGCCGGCGAAAGAGTATTTTTGCGCGCGACAGCAAATTTGAGCACCGGTGGCATTGCAGTCGATCGCACCGACGAAATCCACCCCGAAAACGTCTGGCTGTTTTCCAGAGTCGCCAAAATCATCGGTTTGGACATCGCCGGCATTGACGTAGTAACATCCGACATTTCCCAACCCCTGCGCGATACGAACAGCGTCATCGTCGAAGTCAACGCCGCACCGGGTTTCAGAATGCACGTCGCGCCGAGTCAGGGTTTGCCCCGCAACGTCGCCGGCGCAGTCTTCGATATGCTTTTCCCATCGCCTCAACCCAGCCGGGTGCCGATTTTAGCGGTAACTGGAACCAACGGCAAAACTACAACCACTCGCCTGCTGGCCCACATTGTCAAGCAAACGGGTCAAATTACCGGTTACACGACTACCGACGGCACTTACATCGGTGAATATTTGGTCAATAGCGGAGATAATACTGGGCCGCAGAGTGCTCAGTTGATTTTGTCCGATCCGACGGTGGAAGTGGCGGTGCTGGAAACGGCTAGAGGTGGAATTTTGCGATCGGGCTTGGGCTTCGATCAGTGCGATGTGGGCGTTGTTTTGAACGTCGCAGCCGATCACTTGGGCATCGGCGATATCGAAACCGTGGAACAACTAGCCAAGCTCAAGAGCGTCCTCGTCGAGTCAGTAATGCCCAAAGGCTATGCAGTTTTGAATGCAGACGACCCGCTGGTATCACATATGGCGCAGCGTGTCAAGGCTCAAATTGCATATTTTTCGATGAACCCGGACAACGAACTGGTTGCCAAACACACCGCAGCGGGCGGGCTGTCTGCGATTTACGAAAATGGGTATTTGTCAATCTTAAAAGGCGATTGGACACTGAGAATTGAGCAGGCTGTGAATGTGCCGCTGACGATGGGCGGGCGCGCGCCGTTTATGATTGCTAATGCTTTAGCGGCTTGTTTGGCGGCTTTTGCCCAAGGAGTGAAAATAGAGGATATTCGATCGGCTTTGTCAAGCTTTCAAGCATCCGTCGGTCAAACTCCCGGACGGATGAATTTGTTTAATTTGGGCAGCTATCACGCTTTGCTGGACTACGCCCACAACCCGCACAGCTACAAAGCTTTGGGCAGTTTCGTGCTGAATTGGCAGGGAATGCGGATCGGGGTAGTTGGTGCGCCAGGGGATAGACGAGATGAAGATTTTGTCACCCTGGGCAAACTTTCGGCCGATATGTTCGATCGTATTATTGTCAAAGAAGATATTGACAGACGTGGCCGAGAACCCGGTGTCGTGGCTAAGTTGATTTGTCAGGGCATTGCCGAGGCGATCGCTGCACGCACCCCAGATCAATCCAAAGTTCAATACGAGTTGATTCTCGACGAAACAATTGCTGTTAACAAGGCTTTAGATGAAGCGCCGAAGGGCAGTTTGGTGGTGATTTTACCGGAAGGCGTCACCAAAGCTCTGACTTTGATTGAAGCGCGGAAGCCGATTCAGGAATCTGTGGTAAATGCTGCTATTGTCGATCGGGTTTCTGAATCGCAGAATAGTTTAAAACCGACAGTGGTAAATCAAGGCTAAACTGTAAATTTTCATTGAATTAATAGGTTGGGTTTAATTGCGTTAAACCCAACCTATTTGTTTGAAAAATTACGTAGTTTTTGTGCTTTTTAAAATTTTAGCCTGCTCCATCGCCAGTATGCAAATCTTTCAATAATTTTTCGGCCAGTTCAATCAGTTCGCATACAGATTTTTGCGTAAGTTGTGTAGTTTTAAACCCGTGAGCAATAGCATTCCGCAAAGAAAGCGCATTCATTAATAACTGATACTCAGATTTAGAAATTACGCCCTCCACCGTCAGTTGTTTCACTAAATACAGCGGATATAATCTTTGCAAACTTAGCTTTTCTTTCTGGGCAACAATCCTCAAAGTTGCCTCAACTAAAGACCAAGAATATAGCATTGCTGACTCTAAATGTTGTGTGACAAGTTGCTTGGCAACTTGTAAACCCAACTCTATTTCATGTTCTTGAAAAGAATCCTCAGCTTTGGGAACCTCGACTGCATCCTCCGAGTTAGTCATCACTAACTCAAACCTCCAACCAGGATTTTCTGCTACTGCTTGGGCTAAATTGCGTAGATATGTACTAGAGGGTGAGTAGAGTGAAGCGCGTGACTTGACTACAATAACCACCGACTCTTCGCCCCGGCGCACTATCAGATCCGGGCGATAGCTTTTAAGGAAGTCCGGTAAATCTTCAGAGTTTGGATGAAATGAAATTTCATAACCTTTCTCACGATACTCCTCTGCTAGTTTTAGCAGTCGCTCTCTTTCTATGTTTGCAGTTGCGGTTGCGATCATGTCAGTACCTCTTGATCAGGAGCATCAATTACGACAATGTGCAAGAATTCATTGCCACGGGCAAATCCTTCCGCCAGAATTGAGGTCATATTTTCTACTTTAAAGTTACCTGATAAATTCCTCTTGCGGGCTAGGACATCAGTTACTTGATCGTCATCGACATAGCGTCGCCCGATAATTGCATCTTGAATTGGCTTTACTATATTGTCCACATCGATTTTAACAGAATCGTAGAAATAAGTTATCTGGAGCATAACTAGGCCAGTAGCTGTTTTCTGCTCCGAAGACCAGTATTTTTCTGCCTCTTGCCTCACCGTGATTTTCCAAGCTTTAAGACGATCTCGCCTACGAGCTTGTTGTGATACTGGTGGGCCATCTACTATGAACTCAAATCTCGCCAAAGTGTTTCTAAATAGAAGATTGGGGATTATTTTACCTTTTAACTACCACCCACTGAGTAATCGGTGCCAGTTGTAGGGTGCGTCGCTCGTTTAATCTGGCGTTGTGGGGCGAGAGTTGTTTTTGGCGACGCACCCTACGTTGAATTAAGTGAACCGTATTGTGCTAAGCAGTTCCGCATTTAAATTGTGTGTCAATAATCAATCAAACAATGAGTGGGGTGGGCACGCGAGCCCGCGTCGAATATGCAATTTAAATGCAGAATAGCTTATACTTAAGAAAAACTTTGTAAATCTTCCTCAGATAGCTGAGCTATTTTCATTAATGCTCTCAAGGTTCCAACTTTCAAATCTTGATTTCGGTGAACAGGAATTGACAAAATTTGTTCTAGTTCCGGGTTTTCATAGATATGATGACTGCCGGTAACTCTTTTCAAAACCCAACCTTTCTGCTCTACTATTTTACAAAGTCGCTTCCCCGAAATAGATTTCATACAGCAATTTCCACGACTCGATCTGTGGAGGCAATTGCTTCACGACTATTAGCAACTTCGAGCCAACCTTCAATCGCATCTTTTAAATTAATTATTACTTCTTCTATCGTGTCTCCTTCAGTTATGCAGCCGGGAAGCCCTGGAACTTCTGCCCAATAGCCACCTTCTTCTGCGGGATGTACGATCGCTCTAATTTTCATACATTTATTGAGTGAGGTATTTTTCAAACACTAAAGCTATAAAAACCCGGTTGCTACGCAAAATCTTCGTTGTGAACGATCGACTTTAAGGCAGAAGCCGGGTTTTTGACTCCGCTTGTATCTAGGAATATCGTCAAACATATTATAGCAAATATCAATACTAAAGCGTCCTAACCGCCAAGGCGGTTGCTATAAAGCAAAATCGCAAGATAATACCATTTTTCTAAAGATATGCTGATGAAGTCTGAGCCAAGCCGAACTCACGGGGGGGGTTGGGGGGGTAATATCTAGCGCTACTTTCTGAAATTGGTATAAATTGCCAATCCGAACCAATCTAACTATAGAATAAGGAAAAAGCAAGCAGCAGGGTTGAAAAATGAATGAAGCCGATCGCACCAGAGTCGAAACATTCATCACACGCTGGGACGGTTCTAGCGGTAACGAACGGGCAAACTACCAGCTATTTTTTTCGGAAATGTCCGATGCGCTGGGAGTCGATCGCCCGATCGATAAAGGCAGAATTCCCAACGATCCCTACTGCTTTGATAAAGATGTCAAAATTTTTCACCCCAGCGGGAAAGTGACTCCGGGGTTTATCGACTTTCACAAAGCAGAGCATTTTTTAATAGAAGCAAAACAGGGCGGAACCACGGGTAAAAAGGGAACTGCAAAGCGAGGAACCAATACCTATTTGCGAGAAATGGAGAAAGCCTTTGTGCAAGCAGTTGCCTATACGCGCAGTCTCAGCAGCAAACCGCCGTTTTTGTTAACTTGCGATATTGGCGACCATTTTGAGTTGTGGATGGGATTTAGTGGCGACTATGGTGGCTATGGGGCGCGGCGAGAAATTGGGTTAACCGAACTCCGAAAAGCGGATGTTTTCGATCTGTTTGTGGATATTTTCAGCAATCCGCAGCAGCGCAACCCGGAGAAGATTGCGGCGCGGGTGACGCGGGAAGTGGCGGCAGATTTGGCAGAGTTGGCGAAGGGAATGGAGGCGAATGTCGATCCGCAGCAAGTCGCCCAGTTTTTGATGCGCTGTATTTTTACTATGTTTGCTGAGGATGTGGGGTTGCTGAAGGAACATCTGTTTACTCAGGCGCTGGAAACGCGATGGATTCTCAACCCGAAGACGTTTAAACCGGAGGTAGAGGCGCTGTGGGAAGCGATGAATGAGGGGACGATTTTTGGTTTTCATGGCAAGTTGTTGCGGTTTAATGGCGGATTGTTTGCGGATTCTGGCGCGTTTGCGTTGACAAAGGCGCAGTTGCAGGTGTTGTTACAGGCGGCGAAACGGGATTGGTGTAATGTGGAACCGGCGATTTTTGGGACGTTGTTGGAGAGGGCGCTGGATACGCGGGAAAGAAGTAAGTTGGGGGCGCATTATACGCCGCGATCGTATGTGGAACGGTTGGTAAAACCGGTGGTGATGGAGCCTTTGGGCGATCGCTGGATTGCGGTACAAGCGGAGGTTAAACAGTTGCTCAACGCGGGGGAAGCGGAACCGACTGCAAATCAGCAAAAAAAGGCGATCGCAGTTTTAGAGGCATTTTTGACGGAGTTACAACAGGTGAAAATTCTCGATCCGGCGTGTGGATCTGGGAATTTTTTGTATGTGACGTTGGATTTGTTGAAGGGGTTGGAGTCGGAGGTGTTGCGGCGTTTGGAGGATGTTACAGGCGCGGCACAGTTGCGGTTGGATATTAATCAAGTGAATCCGAGTCAGTTTTTGGGGATTGAGATTAATCCGAGGGCGGCGGCGATCGCAGATTTGGTAATTTGGATTGGCTATTTGCAGTGGCATTTTCGGCGATTTGGGGATCTTCCGCCGATCGAACCTGTGTTGCGGGAGTACAAGAATATTGAACACGGGGATGCGGTGTTGGCCTATGACGGGGTAGAACCTGATGTCGATGCGGCGGGGAAGGTACGGACTCGCTGGGGGGGACGGATGATGAAAAGTCCGGTGACTGGTGAGGATATTCCCGATCCGACAGATCAAGTAACGATTTATCGGTATTTGAATCCGAGGGCTACGGTGTGGCCGGAGGCGGATTATATTGTGTCGAATCCGCCGTTTATTGGAAATGCGAGGATGCGGGAGATGTTAGGGGATGGGTATGCAGAAACGTTGAGGAAAGTTTATAAGGATGTGCCGGATACTGTTGATTTTGTAATGTACTGGTGGCACAAAGCAGCGGAATTGGTTCGATTGAGTCAAGTTGAGCGATTTGGATTTATTACCACAAACAGTATTCGCCAAGTTCGGCAGCGGAAAGTTATTGATTTTCATTTTGCACAGAAGAGTCCAACCAGATTAATTTTTGCTATTCCCGATCACCCTTGGATTGATGGAGGTGCAGCAGTCAGAATTGCAATTACAGCAGGTGAATTAGATGACCTCAAAAAGCCTGTAAGGATTGCCGAACTTGGTACAGTAGTTGCTGAGTGTGAAGGAGAGACACCCGAAGACTCAGCAGAGCAAGTAGAAGTGCAGTTGCAGAAGGTAGGGCTAATTTTTAGTAACCTTCAAGCTGGTGCTGATTTAACTCAATCTCAACCGCTTCTGGCTAATGATAGGATCTCCAGTCGAGGTGTTATGCTATTTAGTTCGGGGTTTATTGTTGAGCAATCTGACTTTAAAGAGATTGAGTCTGAAGTTCTTTTCTCATACATCAATGGACGAGACTTTATGCAACGTTCTCGCAATGTGCGCGTCATTGATTTATTTGGTCTAAAAGCTGATCAAGCTCAAGAACTATATCCAAAAGCATTCCAATGGGTGTTAGATAAAGTTAAACCTGAACGAGATACTAACCGTGATAAGAGCCTCCGAGAAAACTGGTGGATATTTGGTCGTCCCAGAACTGAAATTCGACCAGCACTAAAGGCACTACAGCGTTACATGGCTACAGTAGAAACAGCGAAACATCGAGTATTCGTATTTTTAGATCGAAATGTTTTACCTGATAATATGTTGATTGCGATCGCCCTTGATGATGCTTATTTCTTGGGAGTTCTTTCGAGTCGAATTCATGTTGTGTGGGCAGTAGTAGCAGGCGGAACATTAGAAGATAGACCGCGTTACAACAAAACTCGATGCTTCGACCCCTTCCCATTCCCCGACCCAACCGAAACCCAAAAACAAACCATCCGCGAACTCGGAGAACGCCTCGACAGCCACCGCAAACGAGTCCAAACCGCTAACCCCGAAGTCACCATCACCGGGATGTACAACCTCCTCGAACAACTCCGCAAAGGCGAACCCCTCAACGACAAAGACAAAGCCTTCAACCAAAAAGCCCTAGTCTCCACCCTCAAACAAATCCACGACGAACTCGATACCGCCGTATTTGCCGCCTACGGTTGGGAATCCACCCTCACCGACGACCAAATCCTCGAAAACCTCGTCACACTCAACGCCCAACGCGCCGAAGAAGAACGCAACGGACAGATTCGCTGGCTGCGCCCCGACTACCAATCTCCCGGCGAAACCTATGTACAACCAACTCTCGAAGGTATCATCACCGAAACCGAAACCGCGATTATTCCCACCGAACAACAACCCTTTCCCAAAACCCTCAAAGAGCAACTTTCCGCCATCCGCGACTTATTGGGCACCCAAAGCGGCGAATGGACTGCTACCCAAGTCACCTCCCATTTCAAAGCAGCAAATCGCAAACAAAAAGTCATTCTCGACTGTTTGGAAAGCTTGGAAGATTTGGGAATTTTGCTCAGTCACGATGAAGGTGGCGTGACTTTCTGGCATCTTGCAGAAGTTTAGGGCGTTGCACTTGTTATCATGAGCTTATCCATCAAGAGGTTATCTAATGCTAGAAACCACCATCTTAGAAACCCTGGTCAAGTTGCCAGATTCCCTGAAACAGGAAGTGCTACACTATGTAGAATTCTTGGCGGCAAAATATGCAACTAACGAGTTTGCCGTAAATCCTCCTCAAAAGAAACGTCAAGCAGGGATGATGAAAGGCACATTTGTTTTACCGCTTTCCGATAACTTTGATGTACCATTAGAGGATTTTCAGGAGTATATGGAATGAGTGCATTGCTCCTCGATACTCACACTTTTATTTGGTTTTCAGAAAATGCTCCTAACCTATCACTTACCTTGAAGGAGCAGATTGAATCCGCCGATAGAGTCTATTTGAGTATTGCCAGTCTTTGGGAAATTGCCATCAAAGTCAGCATTGGTAAACTGAAACTGCAAACAGACTATGCAGACATCGAAGCTCAGTTACCTGCTGCTGGCATCTTGTTACTGCCAATTTCATTTGCGGATACTGTACAGGTTCGCAACCTACCATTCCATCATCGCGATCCATTCGATCGCATTTTAATTGCTCAATCCATTAATCATTCTTTAGTTTTAGTCAGCCGTGATGAAATGTTTGATGCTTATGCTGTTCAAAAACTCTGGGAATAAACTAGATTATTATCGCCAGTGCATCGAAAAGTTACTGATCGAATCGGGTGAAGACCCGCCAATTAATGGTCAGATAGAAGTAGAATTTGTTTTTGACAAAGAACGCGATCGCTATCTGGTTATCGATTTAGGATGGAATGAACATCACCGTATTTATAACTGCTTCATTCACTTAGATATCAAGGATGGAAAAATTTGGATTCAGCGCAATCAAACCGATCGAAGTTTGGCTGATAAATTAGTACAAATGGGGATTTCCAAAGAAGAGATCGTGTTAGGAGTTCAGCCTCCCTATGCGCGAGAGTATACAGGGTATGGAGTTGCATAGGAAATTGCCTCTCCATTAAATTCATCGATCGCCTTTTAGATCAAATCCGCTCTTCATCGGAATGATTCATCATTTCGATCGCGGCGATATGCTTCAACATATTTCGTGACTTCATTCAGCAACGGATTACATCTCAAAAGAGGCGAAACATTCAACATCGGACGCGCCTCATACCAAGCAATCCGATCGTCAATTTCTAGCTGATTATCCAAATAAAAGCTAATCGCATCAAACACTTGAGCAGCCGTCACGAGTTGAAGTAACTTCTGTGGGATTTCTTCAGGCTTTATTCCCGATTTCCAAAACACCACAATATCCCGTACAGTAACTTGAGTGTCTGCAATAATCGGTTCCCCCTGCAAAACTTCAGGATTGCGGGTGACATAGCGAGAAATGCTTGTAGAAGATAGCGAACTGGTCATGACGACCTCATAAAACAATGTAAACTAACTTTCATATTAGCATAGTGGACAGAAGACACCTATCATGATTCATCTCTCTCATCTCTTCCTCTGTGTTCTCTGCGTACTCTGTGGTTAAATAATTCCGATCCAAATCAGAATTGATATTACCCCTTAACTACCGCCCACTGAGTAATCGGTGCCAGCGGTTTCCAACCCACAAAAGAACCGATCGCCCCCGTGCGCTGAATCCCAATTCTGATCAATTCGCCGCCGTGCAAAGAATGCCATTGCAAAACCTTTAATTCGCTTTCAACAGTCACCGCATTTACCACCAAACGGCCGCCCTCACCCAAAGCATTCCAACAAGTTTCTAACAAAGCCTCAGCAGTAACACCACCGCCAATGAAAATAGCATCCGGTTGCGGCAAATTTGCCAAAGCAGCCGGTGCGTCTCCCGCCACGATTTTGAGTTCGGGAACACCCAAATTAGAGGCATTTTCGGCAATATATTCCAGTCTAGTTGGATGACGCTCGATCGCGATCGCCCGACAACTCCGATGACACCGCATCCACTCAATCGCGATCGAGCCGCAGCCAGCGCCCACATCCCACAGCAACTCCCCCGGAATCGGCGCTAATGAAGACAGCGTAACGGCTCTAACCTCCCGTTTAGTCAACTGTCCATCGTGGCGATACGCAGCATCCGGTAAACCCGAAGTGCGGGGAAGCAGCAGAGTTTCGCGATCGGCTGCAACTGCAATGGCGATCGCGTTCAAATCCGCCAAATCCGCCACATTCCAAGCCGCTGCAACCCCCTCGATCCGCCGTTCCGCCTCCGACCCCATCCGCTCGAACACAGTCATCAAACTGCTGCCAAACCCCCGCTGTGTCAACAATTCGGCGACTTTTCCCGGTGTGTGTCGATCGGCACTCAAGACTAGCAAGCGCGCACCGGGATAGAAAGCAAGGGCGATCGAGGCGATCGGGCGATTTGTTAAACTAAAAGTCTCAACATCCGCCAGCGCCCAACCCAAACGCGCGCAAATCAGACTAAAAGCCGATGCTGCGGGAATTATTGTCATTTCGGCGATCGGAATTTGGCGCGACAGCGTGACACCAATCCCGTGACACATCGGATCGCCACTTGCGAGCACGCAAACAGACTCTCCTCGACGGCTGATGATGCTGTCAACTGTTGTTTGTAGTGGTGAAGCCCAAATTAATTTTTCGCGGGTGTCGTCTGTTGGTAGCATTGCGAGGTGGCGCGCGCCCCCGACAACGATTTTAGATTGATCGAGTAGGGAAAGGGCGATCGGGCTCAATCCCAAAAGTCCGTCTTCGCCAATCCCCACCACCGAAAGCCATTTGTCCATTGAGTTTTTACTGTTAATTACAACTTATCAATTCTCAAGAATAATATGGGATTTTTATTCATAATTCTTGCTTCTACTTGCCTCATTCCCAGTCTTTCTGCTACTTTTTGCGACTCGATGTTTGGGCGATTCCCTACGGGATAGCTTCGCTTCACGCAGCTTGCGACAACATACTCAAAGCCAAGTTCATCAATAGATACAAAAAAAACCAATATTAAATATGAATAACAAACAGAAGGAAGTAATCGGGTTCGGCTGCGTAACTGCGATCGCCCTGTTATTCGGATTCATAGGTATTACGGTATGGGAGTTGAGAGTATTTCTAGGTATAGTTGACGGTCCCCCTTGCCTTAACTACGATCATCGGGAAGTACAGCCTTTAATTGTGGGTCAAACGACTAAGCTAAAAATCGGGAGTACCGACGACCCTTCAGGGTGTATTGTACGAAATTCTACGCAGTCCGAGAAAGAGTGGGTGTGGTCGTCCGATAATGCAGGAGTCGTCCAAGTTTCCCTAGATGGAATTGTGACGGGTATTGCGCCGGGAAAGTTTGCCGTCTTCGCAAAAAAAGGTGGAGAAGAAACACTCTCTATGTCCGGTATTGTTTACCCGCCTGATTGGACACTTCGGATTCTACCAGAAGTTGCAACCGTCCGCGTGGGCGATCGCATTACCTTTAAAATGTTTGTCTCCGATTCAAAGGGGAGATTGCTTCCGCCAGTAACTTATTTCCGATTTTCGACTACAGACTATCAGCAACCGATACCTGGTGCACCCAGCAAATCTCCCAATCTGGAGCCGTTGCTTGCTCAAACGCAATCAGCGGGCACATTTCAAGCGCTGCGACCGGGAACTGTTACTATTACTGGGGCAATGGGCGATCGCACTAGCCAAGCCAAATTAACCATAAAATAACAAGTATCGTTGCATTGGTATGAATCTGGGCCAGCGAATCAATTTAACTGAGTCCTGGATGCACTTTAACCAAAGAAACCGGGTTTTTTAGCGAATCTGCGGTCTGCAACCTTTATATTTTTGTAAAAAAGTCTGTTTCTCGCTATTCCTCTGAAAACTATACAAAATTAGCGGGCATTTGTTAAGAAAGTTGAGAATTTTCGCTGCGGGCGATCGACTTGTGATACATTTCTTAAACCTGAAAGCGGGAAAGTCCGGTGCAATTCCGGCGCTGTGCCGCAACTGTGAGAGTCAGAATGCCGATTTCGGGGCGCGTTTTGCGCGTTTACTTGTAGGTTCCCTGCGTCGCACGGGGAAGGAGATTATTTGTTAGTTTTGACTGATTTACCGACTTGTCCGGGCCTATTCTCCGGTTCCCGCGCCCGAGACGGAGTTTTATCGAGAATGCGGATTCCGGGGGGAATTTTAAGCGTACAGCAATGTTGGACGATCGCCAATTTAGTTGATCGCTACAGTACCGGCTGTTTGCAAATCACAAATCGCGCAAATTTGCAAATTAGAGAATTGCACTCAGAAATTCCCCCAGAAGTTTGGCAAGATTTGCAGGAATTGGGATTAGCGTCTCGCCGCGTTGAAGTTGACCCGATTCGTAATATGATGGCAAGCCCAACAGCAGGAATCGACAGACAGCAGTTACTCGATACTCGCCCCCTAGTGAAAGCTTGGGATGATTACCTGCAAACTCATCCTGAGTTATCGGAACTTTCCGCTAAATTCAGCATTGGTTTTGATGGCGGAGAATTAGTTTCAATCCGCAATTTACGGAACGATATTTTATTAGTAGCAGAAAGCCTGCCGACAAATTCTGAAATGGTTTTTCGCCTGTATTTCAACAGCAATACAGGAATTATTATCGAACAATCGCAAACTATTTCAGTATTAGCATCCCTCGCTAATATCTATCTGGAATACACCAAAAATCGGCCGCGAATTGAGGGCAAAAAACCGCGCTTGCGGCACTTGCTAGCTGATTGGGGCGTTGAAAGTTATCTCGAAAAAGTAGAAGCAAAATTGCCGTTTCCCTTGGGGCGAAGCGCGATCGAACTTTCAGAAAGAGCGATCGAACCCAACGCCAATCTCGGCATCCACCGTCAGCGACAGTCGGATTTCTCCTACATCGGCATTGCCCTGCCTTTAGGCAAGCTAGAATCAAAGCAACTGCGGAATTTGGCAAATTTAGCCCAAAATCTCGCCAACGGCACTCTGAGGCTTACACCGTGGCAAAATCTGGTGATTTCCGACATCCCCAACTCCCAAGTTTCTGAGGTCAAACAGCAAATCGCCGATTTAGGATTGCACTCATCCGCAACTAACCTAGATTCCTGCTTAGTTGCTTGCGCCGGTAGCAGCGGCTGCGCGTCGGCGGCGACAGATACTCAAAGTCACGCCCTAGAAATGGCGAGGGATTTAGCGCAAAAACTGACGATCGACCGATCGATAAACATCCATTTCAGCGGCTGCGAAAAATCCTGCGCCCAACACCAGCCAATTGACATCACCCTAATAGGAATTCAGATTGAGCAGGGAAACCAGACGATCGCAGGTTACAACATTTATGTAGGTAAAAAAGACTTGCCCTTTGGACGGCAAATCTTCCCCGCTGTGACTGTAGCCGAGATGCCCCGCGCGATCGAGCAAATGCTGCGCGCCTACCACCAACTTCGAGAACCGGGCGAGTCATTCGGCGAATTTTGCGATCGATGGGCGATCGACAAATTGCAAAAATTACTGAGTTCAGAAAATCATTAAAAGCGAAAAATTGTAATCATCTCCCCTTCTCTTTCTTCCTTCGCGCCCTAGCGCTTACGCGCGGCTTCGCCTAACGCGCCTTCGCGGTTCATTTAAAAAACCTATTTCACCAATCAAACAAAATTGTCATAGCCATTTCAAATAAAGTTAAGTACAGTCTTTTAATTCCCAATGCCCAATTCCCAATTCCCAATGCCCAATTCCCAATTCCCAATTCCCAATTCCCAATTCCCAATTCCCAATTCCCAATTCCCAATTCCCAATTCCCAATTATTTAAATGATTGACTACATCCGAGACGGAACAGAAATCTACACAAAATCCTTCGCCACAATCCGCGCCGAAGCAGACTTGTCAAGCCTACCAGCAGACTTAGAAACAGTCGCCGTGCGACTAATTCACAGTTGCGGAATGACAGATATTGTTGCAGACTTAGCAGCTTCCCCCGGTGCCGCCACCCACGGGCGCAAAGCCCTCGCAGCAGGCGCGCCGATTTTGTGCGATGCGCGAATGATAGCCGAAGGCATCACCCGCAAACGCCTACCTGCTAATAATCAGGTGATTTGCACCCTCTGGCATCCCGATGTCCCGGAGTTGGCGCGCCAAATCGGAAATACTCGATCGGCAGCAGCACTCGATTTATGGCTAGATAAGTTAGATGGTGCAGTTGTCGCGATCGGCAATGCCCCGACTGCTTTATTCCGACTGCTGGAAATGCTAGATGCGGGAGCTCCCAAACCAGCGTTAATTCTGGGTTTCCCGGTAGGATTTGTGGGGGCGGCTGAATCCAAAGCCGAACTCGCTGCCAACAGTCGGGGAGTGCCATTTATCGCGCTACACGGGCGCCGAGGTGGCAGTGCAATGGCAACGGCGGCCGTGAATGCGTTAGCTCAAGAGGACGAACTATGACTAAGACTACTGGTAAATTGTACGGATTGGGTATCGGCCCTGGCGATCCGGAATTGATTACATTGAAAGCTTATCGGATTTTGCAATCGGTGCCGGTGATTGCGTATCCGGCGATGGAAAATGGTAAGGTGCTGGCGCGGGCGATCGTCGCAGATTATTTGCGTCCAGAACAAATTGAGATTCCGATGCCGCTGCCTTTTAGTCCCACGCGATCGTCTCAACCTTATTATGATATTGCAGCCGAGAAAATTGCCGCCCACCTCACCGAGGGCCGGGATGTGGCGGTTTTGTGCGAGGGCGAACCTTTTCTCTACGGCTCGTTTATGTATTTGTTTAACCGCTTGTCGGGAAAGTTTACTACCGAAGTTGTGCCAGGAATTTCTTCGACTATGGCGAGTGCGAGTGCGCTGGGAGTGCCGTTAACTTATCGTAACGATGTGTTAAGTATTATGCCTGCGACGCTGGATGCGGATATTTTGCGCGATCGGCTGGCGCTGGTTGATGCTGCTGTGATTATTAAGCTGGGGAGGCACTTTGCGAAAGTCCGGGATGTGCTGATTGAGTTGGGACAGTTCGATCGCGCACTATATATAGAACGCGCAACTATGCCGAATCAGCGAATTCGGGCGATCGCAGATGTCGATCCGGCAGAGGTTCCCTATTGGGCACTGGTGATGATACCCAGCCAGCAAAAGTCTGTATCTTGAGCTCACAGACGGATACTTGCTTCAAGACAGGAGTTATGGATCTCAAACAAAGTTTACAAATGAGAGATATCGGCCAGATTTATCTGTGCAGTCAATCTAAAATCTCTCATCTCTCACCTCAAATCAACTGACTATCCCGTGCCTGAAAGCGGCACACTTCCAGGCTTATCCTGTTTGTGTCAATTCTTTGCCTTTTTTCCACAATTTACGATAGTTATAGCTCAAGCTTATATCTCCCATCAGTTAAACTGTTGTTACATCTCTTTACAAAGCTGAGAATATGCTTTATGTTTATTACATGGCGGAACACAAAGCCGTCACGAACATTGAAAAATACATAACGCAATCATAAAACAATGACAGCAACCTTACAGCAGCGCGAAAGCGCCAATCTGTGGTCGCAGTTTTGCAACTGGGTC
>NZ_JAUBVX010000081.1:0-23494 GCF_036706065.1 Microcoleus sp. A2-C3
GCTAATTTACAACTCTAAACGCCTACTTTCTTTGAATTCAGTTTAATTCTCTTGATCCTTTCCTTCAGGGCACTACCCGTTTTCTTTGCCGCCGCGAATAGTATCATTACCGTCAGATCCGATTAGTCGATCGTTATCGTTATTGCCGCTGATAAAATCATTGCCAACACCGCCATCAATTGAATCCGATTCTTTGCCGCCCAATAAGCTGTCATTCCCACCTGCGCCATTAATTGTATCAGCACCTTGCATTCCATTAATAATGTCAACACCATCTCCACCGATGAGATTATCTTTCCCAGAAAGGGCAAAAATTGGCAATCCCGCAGCAGTTGCAGGTATTTGAGAATCGCCACTATCTGATAGGAAATAATTGCCGCCGCTGGCTGTATTCTTCGGTGCTGTCGTCGGGCTGCCGTCCCCTGTAGCATTGGGTATGGGCGAAGTAATCGAGACTAATGTGCTGGGTGTTGGAGTTGGAGTTGGAGTTGGAGTTGGAGTTGGAGTTGGAGTTGGAGTTGGAGTTGGAGTTGGAGTTGGAGTTGGTGCGGGATTGACACTACCGTCAAGGGAAGTAGCAAAAACTTGCGTCCAGTAGTGATTGTAATTGACGCTGCCAGTATCGTTGGCTAAGAAATAGTAACCAATGCCAATCTCTTTCAGATTCGGGTTAAGAATGTTAGTCCGGTGGCCAGGGCTGTTCATCCACGATGATACAACTTGTTCCGGTGTAGACGATCCCGCAGCGATATTTTCTGCTGCCGAGCTGAATTTATAGCCCGTTGCAGTAATCCGACTTCCCATTGACGAACCATCTTTTCCGGTATGGGAAAAGAAGTCTTGCAGTGCCATATTTTGGCTCTGAGTTTGCGCGGCACTGAGTAATTGAGTATTTAAGGTTAGGGGGGGCAAACTTAATTTGCCGCGTTCTATGTTCGTGAGTTCTAAAACTTTATAAATAAAGTTTTGATTGGTTATATTTGGTGCGATTTGAGAAGCCGATCGCTCTCCTGTTAAAATGTCCACAGACTGAGCGCCGGAAGTTTGTATTTTTTCGAGCATGGGGATGATAAGTAGTTGTAAGACTTGACGAAAGCTGGTAGATTGCTTACTGTCTTAACGATAGTTTCCCCGATCGCAGCCTGGGCACGCTTTAATAATTGTGTTATTCCCTGCCACTATTGTATCTATTTTTATTATAGCTATTTTCAAAATGCGGATGTCAAGATCCGGAATTTGCTTGAAAAAGGGTAGGGTGCGATCGCCTGTGGCATCAATACAACCCACATTCCCCACCCCCTTAGTGTCACACAGAATAATTACCCACAACCATCTTTTTTTAAAGTGATAAATTATACTTTATAATGATTCTTATCCGTTAATACACGTAAAAAATAATAATTTATAGTTTAATTGCTCGATCAAAATAAGTAAAAACCGATTGTGACAGTTGACAGTGCGGAATGTGGGATACGATTTTAGATTTTAGATTTTTCCTGATTAGTAAGGTTGATATTGCGCACCCAGTTCGCGGGTTGGGGGCTAGAAACCCGGTTTCTACGAGTTTGGCGTTTAGTTACGAAAAATATATGAAGAAACCGGGTTTCAGCAGATTAGCGATCGCGCGCCAACTAAGTTTTTAGTAGAAACCTCACCAAAGATTCTAAATTAATTCAAAATTTACCACTCAAAATTCACAATTTCAAACTATTCTCTTGTCCGACTTTAGCCTCCTGAGCAACTTGCTCAACGTCATCTTTGGCGAGAATTTCCAAAGCCGCCCCTGCTTCTGCGCCGCCCAACCGTCCCAAAGCTTGAGCGACTCTGTAACGGATTTGCCAATCTGCATTGGAAGCGTAGGGAAGCAGCAGCGGCAGCGCCCGTTTATCTCCCAATTCACCTAATGCGCTAATGGCAATGGTTTGAATCAACTCGTTTTCAGAAGTCAGGGCATTTTCTAACATGGGAAATGCTTTTGGATCGCCCATTTCTCCCAAAGCTGCGACGATACTGAGTTGCACCAACCATTCAGATGTACTGCTGTAAACTTGTTGCAAATCGTCTAAAGCAGCGGTTAATTTCAATGCGCCCAAAGCATCGGCTGCTGCTGCTTGCACGTCGGGTTCGGGGTCGTTATTCAGGCTGTTCCGCAGTACCTCTAAAGCGTTCGGCAGATTCTGGGTGCCGAGGGTTGACATTTGGCTGACTGCTGCGTAACGAACGCGGACGTTTTTGTCGCCGATCGCAATTTGAATCAAATTATAGGCGATCGCAGGTTCTAGTTGTCGCAGTTGGTTGACACCTCGCAGCCTTTCACCAAAATCCTCGGAATTTAGCAATTGTTCGACAGACTCAGGGTTAATGCTCATTCGATTTTAAATTTGGTAATTGAGAAGAAGGAAGAAGGAAGAAGGAAGAGGGAAGAAGGAAGAAATATTTCTGCGCGTATTCCTGACTTTTTACTCGCGAATCTAGAGACTTATTGCATAAATCTTTGATTGATAGGGAAGCCTGAGATAAACGCAAATAAACGCGGATAATTTCCCAAAAAGCGAGCGAATCAAAGCAATTAACGTCTTAGATAATTGGTGATTGCCAAACGTTGAGAGATTGAAGGAGCGATCGACTCATGTTTTGATACAATCCTTCAACTGCAACAATTAATTAAGATTCGGCCGCCATCGATCGGATAATATCTCCCCTAGTGAGGATGCCGATTAATTTGCCCGCAGTATCGACTACCAGCAATCGGTGGATGCTGCGATCGTGCATGAGTTTTGCAGCTTCTGGGACAGATTTGTCGGGTTCGATGGTAACTGGCTCTTTACTCATCGCTTCTCCTACTGTTTGTCCTAAAGCCTTGTGGAGTTCTCGCTCGTAACGACCTGGATTTTCTAGGTAAATCACGCTATCGAGTACCATGATGTAAGCGGGCGGAGTTACGCCGGTTTCGCGCCACATCAAGTCGGTTTCGGAGATGACTCCTACTAACAAGTCATTCTCATCTACGACGGGAAGACCGCTAATGTGTCGATCGGCTAAAATTTGAATCGCTTCATTTAAAGGCATTTCGGGGCGCGCCAAAATCGGCTCGCGGCTCATCAGATCGGCTACTGTTTTGGGCATGATTGGCGGTTGATTGAGTTTTTGCTCTACATCCGATCATATAGGGAAACCGTGACACCGATTGAAGAAAGGCAGCTCTGCTGAAGCGATTTGCGATCGGGTAGAAGCCAGGAAAAATTTTGAATGCCATAATTTGAAAGGTTTTTGCGATCGCATCCTGAAATTCTGCCGTTTGTGTGACACAGGCGGGCGATCGATCTGACAACATTGTTAAAATATGTTAAACAGCAGATAAATCCTTACCGATGCCAGAATTTCCAGCCCCAGAAGCAGATACCCAATCAGAAGCGCGCTGTGTATTAGTTTGCCAGTATCAATCTTGCCTGAGACACGGTTCAGCAGCAGTGCTAGCTGCTTTTGAAGCCCAACCAGTCCCAGGGGTGACTGTTCAGGCTTGTAGCTGTCAGGGACAGTGCAACACGGGCCCGACTGTGCGAGTCACTCCAGACGAAATCTGGTATTGTCGAGTTAAACCGAGTGATGTACCCTTGATTGTGGAAGAGCACCTCAAAGGGGGAAAACCTGTAGAGGCGCTGTTCAATCCGAGAATTCATATGCGTTATTATTATTAGTCTTGACTTGATTCGGTGAAACTTTCAAGCTCTGGCGCATCTAATAGACCTCTTGCTTTCATTCGCTTTCCAATCAGGAAATTATCTGCGTTTATCTGTGTTAATCTGCCTTAAATCTGCGGTTTTTGTATTAATCAAAAAATCATAAAATCTTATCTATTATGGAAATTACGCTTTGAAAATCAAACGAATTGCAGTTAGTTTGTTCATGCTAATTATCGGATACACTCCGCAGGTAGTAGCTCAAACGCCTGCGGTGGCTGGGGATATTTGTCCTGGAGATTTGGGGGCGAAAGTTGATGCGATCGCCAATCGTGCTGAATTTAGCCGATCGCGCTGGGGCATTTTGATTCAACCGCTATCATCTACCGCGACTCTCTACAGCCGCGACGCCACCAAATATTTCATTCCAGCATCGAATGTCAAGCTGCTAACCACGGCGGCTGCTTTGCATAAACTCGGTGCGGATTTTCGGATTAAGACATCGGTTTACAGCGGCGCAAATGGGAGTTTGTACGTTGCCGGGAGGGGCGATCCGACCATTGGGGAGGCTCAGTTGAAGGACTTGGCGCAGCAGTTGAAACGGCGCGGAGTCGATCGCATAAACGAGTTGATTGGCGATGACAGCTATTTTCAAGGCAGTGCAGTCAATCCGAATTGGGAATGGGAAGACGCGCAAGCTGGCTATGGCGCGCCGGTTAACAGTTTGATTTACAATCAAAATGCGATCGAGTTTCTGTTGTCCCCGCAGGCGATCGGGCAACCCCTGAAAGTCACTTTTGCCGAACCAAAATTAGCAAATCAGTGGCAAATTTTGAACAATTCAGTCACAGTCTCTAAAAACGAATCCGAGTTTATTGAAGTTGGCAGAGAATTCGATCGGCCCGCAATTCGAGTTAGTGGACAGTTGCAAGTTGGTGCAGAATCTGAATCAGCTTATGTCGCAGTTATCAATCCCGCCAATAACTTTTTGCAACATTTTCAGCAAGTTCTGGCCGCTGAAGGAATCCCTGTTAAACAAGCTTTAGTTTCGTCTAGTTCTCGCAATTTCACTCAGGAATTAGCCTTTGTTGAATCGCCACCGCTGGCCCAATTGGTGAAGGAAACTAATCGGGAAAGTAACAATCTTTATGCAGAAATTTTATTGAGATTGTTGGGGAAAATTACAGGCAAGATACCTGTGCCGCAAGAGGATACAAGTGAAATTGGTTTAAAAGAGTTAAAAACAGCTTTAACTCAATTAGGCGTAAATCCCAACAGCTACATATTAGCCGACGGCTCCGGTTTGTCTCGCCACAATTTAATTAGTCCAGAAGCCTTGGTGCAAACTTTGAGATTGATGGCTAATTCACCTGCTGCGTCTATCTACCGCGCTTCACTACCCGTGGCTGGCGAAAGTGGCACTTTAAAAAATCGCATTAACATTACACCAAACCGCGTCATTTTGCAAGCAAAAACAGGAACCTTGAGCGGAGTTTCGGCGCTATCGGGATATATCGAAGTTCCGAATTACGAGCCGCTGGTGTTTAGCATTATTGTCAATCAATCAGACCTGTCGGCTGCAAAATTGCGATCGGCAACGGACGAAATTGTGTTATTATTGAACCGCCTGCGTCGCTGTTAAAACAACAGACTTAAGGTGAGAAAGTTAAGCTCAGTAATTACACTTAAAAAACCGGACACGACCAAACCGTACAAGTTTTAAGTTTAACTACATTCCTGCGGCGGGGATCGAAAAGCAGCTACAATAAAAGCAGAAGAATTAAAACCATTGGGTCGTTTGGGCCTGCTAACAGTCGGCGGGTTCTGTACTTCCCGAAAATAAGTCTAACTTTGCAACTATGAAGTCTTTAGATTCCGAACAGCAACACATCTTTGTCGAAACCAACAACATCCGCCTGCACTGCGTTTCCCAAGGAGAAGGGGAGCTTGTTCTGCTGCTGCACGGGTTCCCAGAGTTTTGGTACTCTTGGCGCCATCAAATCCCTGCTTTAGCGCGTCATTTCAAGGTTGTGGTACCGGATTTGCGGGGCTACAACGATTCGGATAAGCCGACAACCGGTTATGATTTGGATACGCTGAGTGCTGATATTCGCGGTTTGATCGATCGCCTCGGCTATACAAAAGCGCACATTGTCGGTCACGATTGCGGCGGTGCAATCGCGTGGCATATAGCTCAAAAATTCCCCGAAAAACTCAACCGCTTAGCAATTTTAAACGCTCCGCACCCGCAGCGATTCGTGCAAGAAATGGCAAGCAATTTAGACCAACTCCGGCGCAGTTGGCACATTTTGGCTTTTCAGGTTCCCGGCATCCCCGAATGGTTGATCCGGCAGAATTTGAAAAATTTTGTGCAAAATATTTTTCAGGGTCAAGCTATTCGCAAAGGAGCTTTTAGCGCTGAGGAAACTAAGATTTATCAGACTGCTTTAGAAAAGCCGGGAGTCTTAGCTGCGGCGATGAATTATTACCAGCAAATGTTTCACCCGCAGCGGCTTTGGCATTGGGCGCAGAAGTTAGAACCTGTGACAGTGCCTACTTTGGTGCTTTGGGGAGAAGAAGATGCGTTTTTGAGCCACACACTTGTAGAAGGTTTAGATCGGTTAATTACGGCTCCGTTTAAGTTGAAATTAATCCCTAATTGCGGTCACTGGGTTCAGCAGGAAGCGCCGCAAACGGTGAATCGAGAATTACTGAATTTTTTGAGGAATTCTTCTCCTTTTTTGGCTTTGGCCTAGAAAAAAATTAACCCTTGTAAATAAGAATGGGCAAGATGCCCGTTCCACAAGAACATTAAATTTTTGTGGAACGGGCATCTTGCCCGTTCTTAATATCTGATGCACCCTACTTATTTATTAGTCCCAGAGCAAATTTTCTTGGATCAGCAGTGCAATCATCGCAGTTCTCGAACAAACACCGAGTTTGATAAAAATCCGCCTCACGTAAGTAGCAACCGTCCAGTGACTGATATTTAAATTTTTGGCAATACATTTGTTTGGCAGGCCTTGAGCTACTAATTGCGCGATCGCCCTTTCCCGTGGACTAAGGCTAATTTCCGGTTTGTAAATTGTGCTTTGCATAGTTTTGCAGTGCAGTGACGAGTGAAATTTTTAATCAATTAATGGTAGAATCCCCAGTTTTTCTCGAACTTCAGATAAAGGAGTTTCCCAGTCAGATGCAACTTCCCAATCAATTAGCCGATCGGCTAATTTTCCGTGTTTTAAGCCTTTGATAATTTGTCCGATCGCGCATTTGCCACTTAGCAATCCAACTAACACTAAAATCGCACAGGAAGGACGAAATACTTGAGCGCGAGTAAACGCTTGAAGTACAAATTCATCTTCTGCAGAAGGCGAAAGACCTGTGAGAACGTGCCAAACGTCGTGGTTTCGTTGAATCCAGTCACCAGATGCGATCGGCTCAAACCCTTGTTTGTCTAAAAATCGCGCCACTTCGCACCCTAATGTTCCTGCTGGCAGTTGGCGCAATTTTTCCAAGTCTATTTCAAAATGTCGATCGCTCTCAATTTGAGGATTAATTGTTTGAGCCATCTTTAATATAACTCCTAATTGACCGTCAGCCATAATTTATTCTCGCTCCAACAATGATTTAAGTTTCTTAAAAATTAAATTCGCGTTTGTCAAGTTCATTTTTGCGCTGAATCAAGACGACTTTTTTTACACCCTCAGCTTAGAAATCGTACTTTCTATCACCGCAATTGGCTTTCCGGAGCTTTAATATTTCTTTACAAACAGTCTCAGATTTGCAATCTGCCAGTTGTCAAAATCGCGTTAGTGTTAGTTACCGCAACTTGACCCACCGGGAAATATCCGTAAAATCCACAGTATTTAGCGGTGATTGGAACTCCTTTACTTACGTATATAAATTTATTCTGCTGCTAAGTATTTGCACCTGCAATGAGTCAGAAGTTGAAGGGTGCAAAACGAGGGAAATGGGTGCTAGCAAGTGAAGAGAGTTGAAAAGACGTGAAGTAGGGTGAAGTAAACAGTTGACAGTTAACAGTTGATAGTTGACAGCTTGCCCTGTAGCAATATTATTCGCAGGGTGTGTCGCCATTAAAAATTTCTGAATTAAAATCGACTTTTCGAGTAGCGACGCACCTCAATAGCTCTCGGTGACAGAAATTTCCCTGGGCGATCGCACTTGGAGCGAGCTAGTATTTGAGGAGATTAAATTCTTCAATTTTGCCTTTAACTGAGACGTATTGACCAGTGCGCTGTCGCTCAAATGAGTGACACTCGCTTGCATCGACTGGTAAAGTATGGGGCTGCTAGCTATAAATAAAGTAGAAGTTTATAAAATGTATTGCCATAAAACGAGTTAATCTTTGGTTTTCAGCAGGAGTTTTGGCATTAATTTGGTGCGGTGCTGCTAGCGCTACAACTTATATTAATCCCAACGGCAAAACTACTTTAAACCTGTCAGAAAAAGTAAACAATCCTAACGGTTTTTATTTTACAAAAGTAGGCAATCGCGATTTTTTTGGCAATATTAAAATTACCCGTTCCCAACAAGCAGCAGGCTCTTACTATTACAATGGAACTTTCAAAGACATTTCGACTGGGCCCCAATACCTCTCGGTTAAGGAAATTGGGCCAGGCTCAGGCTAACGAGTTTACAAGTATTTCAGGAGATTAAATCCTTCAATTTTGTGCTTAACCGAGAGGTATTGGACTGGGCCCGGCAAAACAATTGACATCTCCCCTCGCCTTTTCAGGCTAGGGAGATGTCAAAGCAGCAATTATGCAATAGTAGGTTGGATTTCTGTACATTGAACCCAACCTACTATTGCTAATAACTAATGACTAATCACTAATGACTAATCACTACCAAAGTTAGACTTCTTCCAACTCTTCTACATCCTGATCTTCATCAACATCCTCATCCGCATCAACATCAACATCAACATCAGGATCAACAGGAGCGACAGAATTAGCAGAAACTACAGCACCAGTCTCAAGTTTTTCCCGTACTAGCCGCTCGATCTCATTTTTGAAATCGATATTTTTCTCCATGTGTTGAATCACTTTGTCACGTCCTTGAGCAATATTTTCGCCGTTATAGCTATACCAAGAACCTTTTTTCAAAATCACTCCCATTTCGTCTGCCAAGTCAGTCAGACAGCCTAAAGTCGAAATGCCTTTGCCAAATACAATGTCAAATTCGGCAATGCGGAAAGGCGGAGCAACTTTGTTTTTAGCAACCTTAACTTTGGTGCGGTTGCCGTATTCTTCAGTACCTTTTTTCAAGCTTTGAATGCGGCGAATGTCGAGCCGCACGCTGGCGTAGAATTTGAGTGCGTTACCGCCGGTTGTTGTTTCGGGGTTGCCGTAAGTTATGCCGATTTTCTGCCGCAATTGGTTGAGGAAAATCACGGTACAGCCTGATTTGCCGATGTTGCCGGTGATTTTGCGAAGTGCTTGACTCATCAAGCGGGCTTGCAAACCCATGTGGGAGTCGCCCATGTCGCCTTCGATTTCGGCGCGGGGGACGAGGGCGGCTACGGAGTCAATGACTACGATATCGACGGCGACGGATCGCACGAGTTGATCGACAATTTCTAGGGCCATTTCGCCGGTATCCGGCTGGGAAACTAAGAGATTTTCAATATCTACGCCTAATGCTGAGGCGTAGGTGGGATCGAGGGCGTGCTCGGCATCGACGAAGGCTGCGATACCGCCGGTTTTTTGGACTTCGGCGATCGCGTGGAGCGCTAGAGTGGTTTTACCGGAACTTTCGGGGCCGTAAATTTCAATGACTCGGCCTTTTGGCAAACCGCCGCCCAAAGCAATGTCCAGTGTCAGGGCTCCGGTGGGGATGGTTTCTACCCTCATGCGAGTGGAGTCTCCCAATCGGACGATCGCCCCTTTGCCAAAGCTGCGCTCGATTTGGGACAGTACGGAAGTTAGGGCTTTTTGCTTTTCTGTGTTTTCAGTAGTTTTTGTAGAAGCTTCTTTTTTTGCCATTTTCGGTACGCGGGTAGACCCCTTGCGGAGCTTGTTGATTAACTGTACAACACGTATGTTAGCAGTTATTTTTGGGGTCTGGAGGTTCTGGGAGGATTTGGTTTAAGATTCTTGATTTTGGGGTGGTTCAGCCTGAGCCAGCTTCCAGAAGGCACTCATGTAGAATGTATTCGGCATCCGGCAGAGGGTAGAATTATTGTCGGTTGGGGTATAGCGGTTCTCAAGCGTGGTGAGGTATGCCCTATGCCATATCCCCTATGCCATATCCCGGAAGCGTACCTAATATGAGAGCTCGAAAGGCTATATATACTGGTATCGATCGCTCGCTTGAGTAAGGTTTAGCATGGTCTATAGTTCCTCTGGGACGATCGCCACAATTAGGACAAGCATGGCATCTACAACACATCAAGACACATCTGTTAATCCCAAAATTCCCCAAAATTCCCGGTTGCTGATCAGCTTATTGGCGATCGGCATTTTACTAGGAATCGGATTTCGGTTCTTCGAGATCGATCGCAAACTTTACTGGCACGACGAAGTTTACACATCAATCCGCGCCGCAGGTTTCACCAGGCAAGAAATAGACGACGCACTATTCCAAAACCGAATTATTCCCGCACCAGAATTGCAGAAATATCAGCGGATCAAACCGGGAAGTACAGCAGCAGATACAATTCGTTCTTTAGCACTAGAAGACCCACAACATCCGCCTTTGTACTTTCTCATGGCTCGTTTGTGGATGCAGCAATTTGGCAGTTCTCTAGCAGCATCCCGCAGTTTGCCAGCAATATTGAGTTTGCTGTCACTGCCTTTGATGTACGCTTTAGCTCAGGAACTTTTCGCCTCAAAAAATGCGGCCTTAGTAGCAACAGCACTGTTAGCTTTATCTCCCTTTGACATCTTGTTTGCCCAGACAGCAAGGCAGTACAGTTTTCTGACAACCGTAGTTATTGGCAGCAGTTGGCTACTGTTGAGAGCAGTGCGGTTGCGGGGTTGGCAAAATTGGGCCTATTACTCGCTGGCGATCGCGATCGGCTTATACACTCACCCTTTCTTCAGTTTAACACTGATCGGACACGGAGTTTTTATAATTGCTTGCTGGCTGTTTGTCAAACAAAGAAAATTGCGAAGTCATTTAACTAATTCTCAATTTTTCTTGGCAGTAACAGCAGCTTTAATCTTATATCTGCCGTGGATTTATGTGCTGGCGACCAATCTCCAACGAGCCTCAGCTACGACAGATTGGACGCGAGTAAATCCGGGTTGGCTGTATTTAGCAAAATTGTGGACTCTCAGCTTTACAGCCTTATTTTTTGACTTCGACTTAGGCTTTGACAATATCTGGACTTATCTGCTGAGATTGCCATTTTTGCTGTTAATTGGGGCAGCCCTTTACCAAATCTGCCGCCAAACTAGCAGTTCAACTAAGCTGTTTATTTTAACATCAATTTTTGTACCTTTTTTGATGCTGGCTTTACCGGATATCATTCTAGGTGGCAAACGTTCCGCCGTCAGCCGCTATCTAATTTCGTGCTTTCCGGGAGTACAGCTAGCAGTTGCTTGCTTGCTCGCAAGTAATGTGAAAACTCAGCAGCGGTTTTGGCAAGTAGTTTTAGCCGGGATATTTACAGCAAGCATAGCATCCTGTACGATCAGTGCTGTTTCTGATACTTGGTGGAGCAAAGACTTGAGCTATTTTAATGCTGAAGTTGCGAGAAATATTAACAAAGAGGCGATCGCTAATCGATCGATTAAAGATACAATAGTAATTAGTGATCGCGGTAACGACTTTACTAACATGGGAGATTTGCTTTCCCTGAGTTATTTGCTTGACAAAGATGTACGGCTGATGCTGCTGAGCCAGTCGCCAGATCTGGAAATGCTGAACAGATATTCTGCTCCTCTGGTATTCCGCCCTTCGGAAAAATTGCGATCGGCATTCAAGCAAAATCAACGGCGGCTAGAACCTATATTGGAATATCCCAGACTTTTTCGAGTGCGACGAGCTTCTTAAAGTAACTTGACATAAATTCGCGATCATCCCCGGTAGGGTGCCCCGGAAAAAACTGTTTGACTTACTTCAGGTATCTGGGCTGACGCACCCTACATCTACATCTATTTAGGATAACGAAATGCAAAATATAAATAAATCCGATTCCGAACACTCGCAGAAGTTTCGCAATCTTCAGACAGAATTGCGAGAACGTTGGCGAGAAATCGAAGAATTCGATAGCGGAGATTGTGACATTATCGTCATTCCTTCTCTTAGTTTAGATCAGCAAGAAATACTGAAAGTTGAGGGTGCTTACCACTACGAAGAGCGGCATTTATTTTCATTGATTCGCCTGCGAAATCCCCGCACGCGCTTAATTTATATTACCTCGGAGCCACTGCACCCGATGATTGTGGATTATTACCTGCAATTGCTCCCAGGTATTCCATTTTCTCACGCGCGCGATCGGCTTTTGCTGTTTTCTACTTATGATGCTTCTGCCAAACCTCTTACCCAGAAAATTTTGGATCGTCCCCGCTTGATGGAGCGCATTCGTCAAGCAGTGCGGCCGACAAAATGTTATATGGTTTGTTACAACTCGACGCATTTAGAACGCGAATTATCTGTTAAATTGGGTATTCCTCTGTGGGCGAGCGATCCTGATTTGTTATACTGGGGAACAAAAAGCGGCAGCAGGCAGATTTTCAAAGAAGCTGGCGTGCCTTATCCTGACGGTTCCGAGTTGGTTTGGAATGCGGAAGATTTGGCGGAAGCTGCGGCCGAGTTGTGGGAAAGGCAGCCGGATTTGCAGCGGATAGTAATTAAGTTAAATGAAGGTTTTTCGGGGGAAGGAAATGCAATTTTGGATCTAAAACCGATCGCGAATCAAGCACCTCAAGAAAGAGTTAAAGCAATTGGCGATTGCTTCCACAATTTGCGATTTCAATCCACAGGCGAAACCTGGGAAAATTTCAGCAGTCGCATTCCCGAATTAGGGGCAATTGCCGAAGCATTTATCGAAGGATCAGAAAAGCGATCGCCCAGTGTTCAAGGTCGAATTGTTCCCAGTGGCGAAGTAGAAATCCTCTCAACCCACGACCAGATTTTAGGAGGCCCAGACGGTCAAATTTTCTTGGGTTGCCGATTTCCGGCGGATGAATCCTATCGGCTGGCGCTGCAAGAATCGGGATGGAAAGTCGGGAAAAATTTAGCTGAAAAAGGTGCTTTGGAGCGATTTGGAGTGGATTATGTTGCCGTCAAGCAATCGGACGGCCAATGGGATCTTCAAGCAATAGAAATTAACTTACGAAAAGGAGGTACAACTCATCCGTTTATGGCTTTGAAACTGTTAACAAACGGTCGCTACGAGCGAACTACCGGATTATTTTACAGCCAGCAGGGCCGTCCGAAATATTATGTGGCTTCGGACAATTTGAAAAAGGAGCGGTATCGGGGATTATTGCCGAATGATTTGATGGATATTATTGCTGACAATCAACTCCACTTTGACAGCGGTACTGAGACAGGGAGTGTGTTTCATTTAATGGGTTGTTTGTCGGAGTTTGGCAAACTTGGACTGACGAGTATCGGCAATTCGCCGCAAGAAGCGGAGGATATGTATAACAAGGTTGTGAAAGTGCTCGATCGCGAAACTTCATACTAAATCCCAAGCAGTCATTGGTCAGTAGTCATTAGTCATTGGTCAGTAGTCATTAGTCATTGGTGATTTAAGCTAATCACCAAAGCACAGGGGATTTAAGCCCCCACCTTTAGGTGGATTGTTTTTAGGCTGGGGCTTAAATCCCCTGCCTAAAAACTTCGCACTCATCTGTCATCTGTCAACTGTCAACTGTTAACTGTTAACTGTTAACGCAGGTTTTACGCTGCGGAATTTTAGGTTGTGGCTAATTTTTAGTGGGATAAAGTGGCGTGGGATCGATCGACCCTGTGCGGTTGAGAGGCCAAAAACGGACGATCGCCCTACCGATGATATTTTCCTTGGGTACAAAGCCCCAATAATGGCTGTCACAGCTTGCGTTGCGGTTGTCGCCGAACACCAAGTAAGAATTTTGAGATACAACTACAGGCCCGTAGGGATAATTGGGAATTTCTTCAATATACTTTTCCTGTAGCGGCTGCTTGTTGATAAAAACTTTTCCCTCTTTGACTTCCACAGTATCCCCCGGAAGTCCGATTACTCGCTTGATGTAGGCATCTTTGATCGGTGGCGGCTGTCCCGTGCACAAACTCGCCGAATCGGGAGGCATAAATACGATAATATCTCCTCGGTGCGGATCTTGGAATCGATAGCTCACCTTGTCTATGATTAATCGATCGTTAATTTGCAAGGTTGGGAGCATCGAGCCAGTAGGAATGTAGCGAGCTTCAGCAACCAGGGTGCGGATGCCAAAGGCTAAAAATGCTGCTAAGCCGATCGTCTTAATTCCTTCTATCCAAGGATTCTCGGTATCTTGCGGTGGTTTTTCGTCGGCTGACTTGTCTAGACGAGTCATAAGTATTTAAGTCACTGGGCTAAATACAAATTATAGACTTAATTCGGAATTTTTTGAGGAAATCTGCAAAATCTTTGTGGGCAGGGGGAGTTTTTGTATTATCTGGTTGAGTCAAGTACATCGAGGATCACTCTAGAAGTTACAAATTTTCCGAAACTTAGTTATAGTCATTACTATTTTTAAAGCTATTTTAATGGTAAGATTTGTCCATGCTTCTACGCACATTAGTGATTGAATTATAGCTTATGCCGACCACATCAAGTTTGTTAATCCGTCGCGCTCGCATTCTGTTACCCGATGGCGAGTTTTTGGTAGGGGACGTGCTAATTAGCGATGGCAAAATTGTTCGAGTTGCTCCTGAGATTGTCGCAGAGGCCGATCGCGAAATAGATGCGATCGGCTTAACTCTGTTACCCGGAGTAATTGACCCGCAGGTACACTTCCGCGAACCAGGTCTGGAACACAAGGAAGATTTGTTTACCGCTAGCTGTGCGTGCGCTAAGGGCGGTGTGACATCGTTTTTGGAAATGCCCAATACGCGACCTCTGACAACAACGCAAGCTGCTTTAGATGATAAGCTAAGCCGTGCTGCTGACAAGTGTTTGGTCAATTACGGCTTTTTTATTGGGGCCACGCCGGAGAATTTGCCGGATTTGTTGGATGCGAATCCGACTCCGGGGATTAAGGTGTTTATGGGTTCGATGCACGGACAGCTTTTGATGGATGGAGAGGAAAATTTAGAGCGAGTTTTCTCTAAGGGCAATCGATTAATTGCAGTACACGCCGAAGATCAAACTAGAATTAATCAGCGTCGTCAGGAATTTGCCGGCAGTACCGATTTAGCAGTCCACTCGCAAATTCAAGACAATCAAGCAGCCTTGTTAGCCACTCAGCTAGCCGTAAAACTTTCTAAAAAATATCAACGCCGACTGCATATTTTGCATCTTTCAACTGGCGATGAAGCCGAGTTTTTGCGACAAGAAAAACCGAGTTGGGTAACAGCGGAAGTAACGCCACAGCATTTGTTGTTAAATACCAGCGCATATCAGAAGATTGGCAGTTTAGCTCAGATGAATCCGCCATTGCGCGAGCCCCGCGACAACGAAATACTTTGGCAAGCTTTACTCGACGGCGTAATTGATTGTATCGCCACAGATCACGCGCCGCATACATTAGCAGAAAAAGCTCAAGAGTATCCAAATAGTCCATCGGGAATGCCCGGAGTAGAAACTTCTTTGCCTTTGATGCTGACGCAAGCAGTCGAGGGAAAATGTACTGTAGCGCAAGTTTCTCATTGGATGTCGGCGGCAGTTGCTAAGGCTTATAAAATTCCCAATAAAGGGAAAATTGCTCCAGGTTTGGATGCAGATTTAGTATTGGTAGATTTGGACAAATACCGCCCGGTGATCGGAAAAGAGATGGCGAGTAAATGCGGCTGGAGTTCCTTTGAAGGTTGGAATTTAACTGGATGGCCCGTGGTGACGGTTGTGGGAGGAAAAGTTGTTTTTGAGAATGGCAAGTTGGATACAAATGTCAGGGGAGAAGCCTTGAGATTTGACGATGAGAGATAAGAATCGGCGGTTGAAACCGCGACTACACAAACTAAGTCCGCCTCCGCGGACTAAAGAATCAGGTCGGATTTAAGCGGTAGGGTGCGTCAGTTTGGAAATTGTAAATTATCACGAAAAATGTTGTTCTGACGCACCATTTATTCCGGGCTTGCGTCAGTTTTGAGATTGTGAGATTGTCGCGACAATCTCACGCTTCTGACGCACCCTACTTCACTCCAAAACTGACACCAAAATTTGTGCTAAACTTATAAAAGCATATTCCCTTATTGTCAAGGCGATATTACCTATGCTCCAAGAATTAGAAACACAACTTCTTGCCTTAACTCCGACCGAGAAATCTGAAGCAATACGGCTGTTAACCCAAAGTTTAAGCAATAGCTGGCCAGGAATAACCAAGACTCCCGGAGTTTGTGGTGGCGATGCTTGTATTGCCAAAACTCGGATTCCAGTTTGGGGACTGGTAGAGTCTCGCCGTCTGGGTATCACTGAATCAGAACTGCTAAATGACTATCCTCATATTAGCGCTGCCGACTTAGTGAATGCTTGGAGTTACGCTAATGCAAATCTTGATGAAATTGAAGCAGCCATCAAAAAAAATGAGGAAGCTTGAACTATGGTGCGTATTTATGCGGACGAACATTTCCCGCGCATAGTTAGCGAATTCTTGCGAACTGTGGGTCACGATGTGTTAACAGTTCAAGAAGCAGGAAATCCAAATCTGGGAATTCCCGATCCAGAGGTGCTAGAATTTGCTACGAGTAACGATAGAGCTGTTTTGACATTAAATAGGTTTGATTTCATCGGACTGCACAAACATCAGCCAAACCATGCGGGTATTATTGTTTGTAAAGATGACAGAGATAGAAATCGGTTGGCAATACGCATCAATGAGACTATTTCAATGGAAGAAACTTTGAGGGGAAAATTGATTCGAGTCAACCGCCCGCCGCAGTAAGTACGCGCCAGCGTAGCTATCCCGTAGGAAATCGCCCTTTTTCAATTTTCCCATTGCCTATCCAATAAATCGCCATTCCCCATCACTTCAACTTGCCACTCGTTATCTAGATAACTCAAAGAAATTTAAAAACAAATCTCTGGTTGATACTGTCTCCAGGACAGCACCAAAAAATTGTGCTAAAACACTCAGAATATATTCCCTTATTGTCAAGGCGATATTACCTATGCTCCAAGAATTAGAAACACAACTTCTTGCCTTAACTCCGACAGAAAAATCTGAAGCAATACGGCTGTTAACTCAAAGTTTAAACAATAGCTGGCCGGGAATTACCAAGACTCCCGGAGTTTGTGGTGGCGATGCTTGTATTGCCAAAACTCGACTGCCCGTTTGGCTGTTTGTGAGTTTACGCAGTCAAGGTACAACGGATGCTGAAATTCTGCAATTTTATCCTTATTTGAATGCTATAAATTTAGTCAATGTCTGGACTTATGCTGAGGAAAATTCAGAAGAAATTGCCACAGCACTCAGAGAAGAAGCAGCAGCAATGATGCAGGAAGTATAATTTATGGCACGTCTTTATGCAGATAAACAGTTCCCGTTTCCTGTTGTGGCATTGCTGCGAAATTTTGGTCACGATGCCCTGACTATTCAAGAGGCAGGAAATGCTGGAGATGATGACCCAGAAGTATTAGCTTTTGCTGCAAATAACGATCGCACGGTGATGACGCAAAATCGCCGGCATTTCATACGCTTGCACGCTGAACAACCTAACCATTCTGGCATTATCGTATGTACAGATGACAAAAATCTAGAAAGATTGGCAACACGCATTAATGATGCTATTGCTGGTGAGGAAACTTTGAGGGGAAAATTGATTCGAGTCAACCGCCCGCCACAGTAAGTGCGTGAAGCGTAGCTATCCCGCGCGTGAATCGCACTCGATCAATTTTCCCATTGCTAATCCAATAAATCGCCAGCGCCAATTACTTCAATTTGCCGCCCGTTATCTAGATAACTCAAAGAAATTTGCAAATAATTCTCTGGTTTGTACTGCAATCTTTCTGCCCATTCGATCGCCACAATCCCCAAATCCCTTTCTAATCCGTCCCAATAACTCTCTAAGTGCAAGGCTTCCGCTTCTTCGGGTTCCAGTCGATACAAGTCTAGATGGTACAGTGGAACTCGCCCTGCAAAATACTCGTTAATCAGGGTGAAAGTAGGACTTTCCACAGGTTCGGAGATTCCCAAACCTTCGGCTATACCTTGCACCAAGGTAGTTTTGCCTGTGCCTAAATCTCCTTGTAATAAGATTACAGTCCCGGCGGGGAGCGATCGACCTAACGCCATACCAAACTTGCGCGTAGCCTCAAAATCTGGCAGCAAAGTTTTCATTTCATTCATTAGTCAGTAGTCAGTAGTCAGTAGTCAGTAGTCAGTAGTCAGTAGCCTCCCCATCTCCCCATCTCCCCATCTCCCACTCTCCCCATCTCCCCATCTCCCCATCTCCCCATCTCCCCATCTCCCCATCTCCCCATCTCCCCATCTCCCCATCTCCCCCTCAAAGCAGCTTAAATGTTCTGCGCGCGCCCGTACCAACGCAGCAACATTCCCGCCAACCTTGGAGAATTGTGGCGAATTAAACCCGTATTTTTATCTTCATCCATCACATTGGCGATGACAATTCGCCGCCCCAATTGCGTTACGGCTTCGCGATCGAGCACAACCGGATAGGAATTCTCCTGAGAATAGCGGATTAAAGATTTTGCAGAAGGGACTTTTCCCTGCACTACTACAGCATCGAACAGGGGCCGGCCGCAAGCGCGATCGATCGCCCGAATGTGATCTGCAACGCTGTATCCGTCAGTTTCCCCCGGCTGAGTCATAATATTGCACACATAAATGCGCGGAACTTGACTATTGGCGATCGCATCAGCAATTTCCTTCACCAACAAATTTGGAATCACGCTCGTATAAAGACTTCCCGGCCCAATAATAATAAAATCCGCTTCCCGCAGCGCTTCGACTGCCCTGGGTAAAGCTGGAGGATTAGCAGGAGTGCAGCCAATTTTGACGATTTGGCCGTTAGCTTTGGTAATACTAGACTCCCCCTCAATTCTCCGGCCATCAGCCAGTTCTGCCCACAAAGAAACGTCGCTCAGAGTGGCCGGCAGCACTTCCCCCCTCACTGCTAAAACTTTAGAACTGGCTGCGATCGCCTGTTCCAAATCTCCAGCAATATCGCTCATTGCCGTCAAAAACAAATTCCCAAAACTGTGACCAACCAAACCGTCACCAGCCTGAAAGCGATATTGAAATAACTCAGTCAATAACTTTTCCTCATCTGCCAAAGCCGCCAAACAATTGCGAATATCCCCCGGTGGCAATACCCCAATCTCCCGCCGCAGTCGCCCAGAAGACCCGCCATCATCCGCCACGGTGACAATAGCAGTGATTTTGGCACTATAATCCTTCAATCCCCTAAGCAAGTGAGAAAGGCCTGTACCCCCTCCAATTGCTACAATTTTTGGGCCGCGGTGCAAGCGGCGGTGGGTGAGGAGTCGATCGACCAATTCCTCATTGCCTTCGGGCATCAGCACTTGAGTAATCGAGTTCAAGCTGCGAGTTTGACCCCACAGAATTAACAAAATCCCGGCAGCAATCACGATCGGCCCCGACAAGTAATTGGGAATAACTTCCGCAATCCAGGTCAAAAAATTTCTCAACAATTGCAACAGGAAAAAAATCGGAGTCATCCCAGTCCAAATCGCTAAACCCAAAGTGGCAAGTACCACACCGCTAGCACTGATCAGCAGCCACCGTTTCACCAACAGTCCGGGGGCCAACCACTTAAACCACTGGTGAACTCGCCCGTTCCGCAAAGAGGAAGGGTAAGGATTTCTGGATTGGGCAAAAACCTGCTTAGCTTTGGCAAAGACTCGCAGGGCTTTAGGAAATGAACTAATTGACATGGTTAATTAGTCTTAATGGTATTGGAATAGCTCAAGCTGACAAATTTACAATACAAGAGAGTTTTGATTCTGGCAGTCAATTTAAGTCATTAGTTATCAGTCATGAGTCATTAATGATTAGCTAGACTGATGACTGACAACATAATAGTCGCATTTTATGGCTGAGCCGCTAATCGAACTCAAGGGAGTAAGTAAGTCCTTCGGGGAGAACCCGATCCTCGATCGAGTGGATCTGAGGATTTATCGAGGAGAGGCCCTGGCAATTATTGGCCCTTCCGGGACGGGGAAATCTACGATTTTGCGGATAATCGCGGGTTTGTTGGCCCCGGATGCCGGTGAGGTTTTCGTTCAGGGACAGCGACGGGTCGGATGGGTGGACGACGTGACAGATCCGATCGGGATTGGGATGGTGTTTCAGCAAGCGGCTTTGTTTGATTCGCTGACGGTGGAGGAGAATGTCGGTTTTTTACTTTACCAGCATTCTAAGCTGCCGCGCCGCCGGATTCGGGAATTGGTCGAAGAGAAGTTACAGATGGTGGGTTTGCCGGGTATTGGCGAACGCTATCCGGCGCAGTTGTCTGGCGGAATGCGGAAGCGGGTAAGTTTTGCCCGCGCCATCATGGCGAATCCCGATAATGCGAGGGATAATCCAGAGGTTTTGTTGTACGACGAACCGACGGCGGGTTTAGATCCCATCGCCTCGACGGTAATTGAAGATTTAATCCGCGACTTGCAGGTGGCCCAAGGTGTTTGCAGCACTTATGCGATCGTCACTCACCAAGAGAGTACCATTCGCCGCACTGCCGATCGCATCGTGTTTCTCTATCGAGGAAAAGTGCAGTGGGAGGGAACTGTCAGCGATATTGCATCAACAGATAATTTGTTAATTAAACAATTTTTTAGCGGCAGCGTTACCGGCCCGATTCAAGTGATTGGATAGTCAGTTAGCAGTTGGCAGTTGATAGTTGGCAGTTGGCAGTTGGCAGTTGATAGTTGGCAGTTGGCAGTGGTTAATTGTTTGTATTATTGGGAGATAAAATATGTCACAAACAAATTTTCAGAGGTTAGATGTTTATAAATTATCCGAAAAATTAGCTGATTAAATTTGGAATATAGTTATAAAATGGGATGCACTAGCAAAAGATACTGTCGGGAAGCAAATTATTCGCTCTGCTGATAGTATTGGTGCTAATATTGCTGAAGGAGATGGTCGAGGCAGCTATCAGGATCATCGGCGATTTATCAAAATTGCCAGAGGTTCTTTATCTGAAACAAAGCACTGGTTGAGACGGGCTTATACTAGGGAACTACTAACAAGTACGCAAGTAGAAACACTCAAGCCAATTATTGACGAACTGTCGCCCAGGCTAAACGCCTATCTAAAATCTATAGGCAACACATCACAAAAAAATTAAAAACTGCCAACTATCAACTATCAACTGCCAACGATCAACGGCCAACTATCAACTATCAACTATCAACTATCAACTATCAACTATCAACTATCAACTGCCAACTGCCAACTATCAATTGCTAAAGGAGGCAATATGCGATCGCGAACTATGAGGGAAGGTTCTGTCGGGTTCTTGATTTTAGTAGGAATCGGCTTATTTGGCGGCTTAGTGCTCTGGCTGCGGGGCGTGCAGCTAGGCAACCGCAGCTACAAATTCGCCGTAGAATTTGCCAGCGCCCAGGGAATGCAAATAGGCACCCCCGTCAGGTATCGCGGGGTTGCAGTCGGTAAAATTACCACACTAAAACCCAGTTCCAACGGCGTAGACGTGACGCTGGAGATTGCCCCCGGTACTTTAGTTATGCCGCGCGATGTTACGATCGAAGCGAATAAATCGGGTTTAATTGGCGAATCGTCGATCGACATTAGCCCCAACTCAATTTTGCCAGATTCCTTACTTACCGCCAATCCCTTTAGTGCCGACTGTCCCCCAGAAATTATCTGCAAAAATTCGCGCTTAAAAGGTCAAGCTGGAGTCAGTCTAGACGAACTAATTCGCTCCACAGTCCGCCTAGCTAATTTATACACCGACCCCGCGCTCTTCAACAATATTAAATCAATTGCAGAGAATACAGTCAGTACAGCTAAAGGTGCAGCTAAACTCACTCAAGATTTATCAAGTTTAACTCAGACTGCCAAAACAGAAATCAAAACATTGAATAAATCTGTAACGGGAGATGTTGGTAAATTAAGTGAGTCGGTAAAAACCGAATTGGCAACCTTAAATCAATCCTTGAAAGGGGAAGCTAACAGTTTAAATCAATCTTTGAAAGGGGAGGCAACCAGTTTAAATAAATCATTAAAAGGAGAAGTAAGCAGTTTAAATCAATCGCTCAAGGGGGAAATGTCAGGAGTCGCCGCAGATGTTTCTAAAGTAGCAGCCACAGCGGACACTTCCACAAAAGCCGTATCCGCAGCCGCGATAAATTCAGCCAATTCAGTAACTCAAGCAGCCAATAAAATTACATTAACAGCCAACGAAGTCAATTCATTAGTAACAACCAACCGCGCCAGCTTAGTCTCAACCCTGAATAACATCAATCAAAGCAGCCAAGAATTGCGGGTAGCCGTCAGCGGTTTAAGTCCAACAATTAATCGCATCAACCAAGGACAATTGCTCAATAATTTAGAGATTTTATCAGCAAATGCTGCCCAAGCTTCTGGTAATTTGCGAGATTTATCCAACCAGGTAAACAATCCCGCAACTTTGCTATTATTGCAGCAAACTCTAGATTCTGCACGAGCTACATTTCAGAACGTGCAGAAAATAACTTCTGACGTTGATGAAGTGACCGGAGATCCGGCTTTCCGCAACAACATTCGCAGGTTATTCAATGGATTGGGAGGCTTGTTGGGTTCGACAGAACAACTGCGGCAGCAAGTTAAAGTCGCTCAAACATTAGCTCCGATTTCTGAGAAAGTAAATGCGAGAACAACTGCGAGCAATCAATCAGTCAAGCCGAGATTCCCCAGTTTGCACAAACAAGACAAATTGCCTCTTATACCTCCTGTTCAAGCTGTAAAATCAGCAGAACCAGTTGCTTCTGAAAATACTCCTTGAGACATGATACAATTGAATAATCACAATCATTGCAAGATTCGCAATTTCCTGTATTTACACCAAGAAAACAAAATCAATTCAACAATATTGGTAGGGTGTGCCGCCAGAGAGCGTACCCTAAAAAAGACAGAAAATCTTATAGCGACTCACCACTAACAATTTTTGAGTAAACAAACTCAACTAAGAGTGTTGTAGCAACGATTTTTTAAATTCGTATTAGTAACTTGCACATTGCGAACTCCGGCATTAAAGTTTCTGTTCAAATTCTATCAAAAAAAGCCTTTTAGCCGAAACAAGAAAAACCAATGACACAAACATTATCGAAACCTGCGGAAACCCAAGCCAAGTATAATATCACTTGGGAAAAGTTGCCAGACGACTTTCAATTGCCGGACGATCCCGTGGAAAACATCGACCAACCACTGTTAGCCGCCGCCCTACGAGAAGCCTTGGATCTCGCAGGATTTATCATCGCTTCGATGCTGATAGCTTCCAATTTTGGACTCTGTGCGAAAGTTAACGAAAAAACAGTAGTAAAAGCACCAGATTGGGTGTACGTTCCCTCGGTATTGCCAGCAGAACCAGGAGAAGTTCGCCGCAGTTATACGCGGAATGCTGAGGGAGAAGTACCCGCAGTAGTGATGGAGTTTTTATCGCAGGGTAAGAGCATCTTCATTAAGCTTGACACAAAGGTTCAGAAGAACCTAAGATATGATCGGCGAAACAAGAAG
>NZ_JAUBVX010000082.1:0-23143 GCF_036706065.1 Microcoleus sp. A2-C3
TGTAGGATTTAATCTCCTGAAATGCTTGTAAACTCGTTAAGGATTGTTAACCAAAGTTCCTTAACCGAGAGGTATTGGAGTAAGGTGGACTCACGACCTGAGAAACCGGGTTTCTTTCAATATTGATCGTTTCTGTTACGAAAACTCGTAGAAACCCGGTTTCTTACTCACGCGCGCCAACCTAAGAAACCGGGTTTCTTTTAATATTTATCGTCACTCAACCCAAAACTCGTAGGAACCCGGTTTCTTACTCACGCGCACCTGAGAAACCGGGTTTCTTTCAATATTTATCGTCACTCAACCCAAAACTCGTAGAAACCCGGTTTCTTAGCGTGATAGGCGCGTCCGTTACTAATGACTAATGACTAATGACTAATGACTAATGACTAATGACTAATTCAGCCGCATAAATATGGTGGCTTTGCGAATTCCTGTGATTTCTCCCGTACTGGTGACGGTGAGCGATCGCAAGTGGTCGAAAAATGGTCTCGCGGAAAGTTCAATTAACCTCAACAGCGGGATTTGTTTTTCCCAAATTGCTCTGCTGGAGGGCCAGTCTAAATAAAAATAGCCGTCGTTAGATGGCGGTAGCGGTTCGATGCTGGTTTGAAAATCAAGATTGGCAACTAAAGAGCCTGTTTCGGCTGCTTTGAGCGCTGCATCCATTGCTTCTACTGAAGTAGTGAAAATTTCGTATTTACCGACTGTGGCTCGAACTCCTTTTGCCTCGGTTTCGATCGCACTTTTTATTTTATTTTTTTTATCGTAACTCTGGCTCGTTGTCAACTGCGTCCAAGCGGTAATTTTCTGGTTTCTGAGAGTAAAGTTGCCGATGCTGTATTCTTTGCTGCGGGCAATTTCATCAAGTTTGTCGATCGCCTTTTGAGCATCCGCAGATTTTTCCGCAGCAAAAATCCAGTCGGGAGTGTTTGACGAACTTGGAACCACTGCTAAAGCGTATTCTCCTTGTACCCAGTTAAATATATCTTGCGGCAAATTGACGCCCCAATTTTGCTGAATATCTGCGATCGTGCGATCGACTAATTTTGAGACTTCTGCGTTGGCGGACACCGCCGATGACAAATCAGTCCAAAAATTCCTTAAATCGGTGCTAGCGACGGCGAAAGGACTGGCTGAGGGTATGTACTGCAAGGCTTGGACTGGTGCGGAGAGTGTGGGAACGGCTGTGTTGTCTCGCGATGTCACCAAAGCAGTTTGGGCCAGCAATCCGCGTCGGTTGACTCCGACAGCAACTGCGAGGGAATTGGGGGAAACTTGGGAATTTTGTTCGGTGGCTAACTGCGGAAAATTGACAAAAGCTAAAGCTATTCTGCCTTGAGTTAGCTGCTGCACAGCTTTTTGATATTCGGGGGTATTTTCAAGATTTAGGTTGGCTGTTTCAACGTTATTAATTGCATCTCGCAGCACGTTCGGACTGTTGGCAAATAAAACAAAACTACTGTTATTTCCAGAATCAGAAGTGCCGCCGATTGCCGCAGTTGCAAAGCTGGGTGGCAAAGTTGAATTCGGCAGAGAAAGCGGGTTGAAAGGCGAAATTGGATCAGTTTTTTTCTTTGCTATTGGTGATTCTTTATAATATATTTGTACGCCTTTATATAGTTCCGACTGCACTGTTTTCTCCTTACGAGATTCTTTTTGCCAGTAGGAAGTGAGAAATTGTTGGCTGCGATCGGCATTTTGGGAGGAAACTGCCAGCAGAAACCCGGTTTGTTGGCCGTTGTTGCGATCGCGATCGTCAAAATCGGGATTGGTTACGGCGAGGGTAATTTCGTCACCGATCCAAGGTTGGATATCGCGACTGTAATCCAGGCCTGTATTGGCGAGGAGGCTTTTTTTGATTTGCTCGAATTCAGCGTGCGATCGGCTTCTTTCTTCGGGAGAGGCAAAGATTTGCCGCAATGCTTCGAGGCGATCGGGATTTACCAGCATAGAAGCTAACAAAGGCGCTTGTTTCGAGACAAACACAGCCGCAGCCGGAGTAGTTGTCGGCCCACCGGCGAGCAAATTTAGGGGAGTTTTGGTTGTCAGCCAGTAAAAACCGCCGGCACTCAAGGCTAAGAGTGCCAAAACGCCAGCAATGAGGAAAGAAAAGAACGATCGCAGCTTCATACAACAAGGACTAATGATCACAGTCTATTATTAACTACAATAACGCATCACCGTAGCTATTGACATATACAAAATTTAGGGGCGGTGTCTGTTAAAAACCGCCCCAATATTGACAGGCGATCGCCCGTCAGTTTATTTTGTTTCTAAGTCGATGGTTGTATCAATCTTTCTGTCAGTTCTTCAATCGACAATTGAGGTAATTCTACCAACAAAGATGATAGAATTTCGGGAGATAAAGCCAGCAGATTAGAGATGAGATTCACCGGGAGTTGTTCTAATTGTCCCGATTGACTGAAGGATTTTTCCAGAACTGTTTGTGCCAGCAAGCTTTGCACTTGTTGGCGTTCATTTTGTCCCGCAGGCAAATTAGATAACTGCACTAGCAACACAGTAAATTCGGCAACAGGTAAAGCCGATATCAACGGGATGAATGCGAGAGTTAGCGGGTCTGATTCTCCAAATCTGACCTGCAATAAGCTCTCCAAAATCATCCGCTGTCCTTCTTCCTGACCTTGTTGTTTGGCTGCTTCTAAATGTTGTTGAAAAAGAGGTGCGATCGCCATAACTAACTCCTGATCTTCATCATCCCCTGCGGGAATAGGTGGTGTATTCGCTTGCAAATTTGCCTGCAAGATGTACAATAATTGTAGCGCGTTAATTCGGAGTGGATTATCCACAGGCAATGCACTCTATTCGGCGATGCCTGTTACTATTATTGACAGGCATCGTCTGCCAGTTTATTTTGTTTTTAAGTCAATAATTGTGCCAATCTAGCTGTCAGTTCTTCAATCGACAATTGAGGTAATTCTGCCAACAACGATGATAAAACTTCAGGAGATAAAGCCAGCAAATCATGGATGATACTCGCCGAAGTTTCTGATAACTGTTCAGCTTGAGGGAAAGATTTTTTCAGAACAGTTTCAGCCAACAAATTTTGGACTTGTTGGTGTTCATTTTCTCCCGCAGGCAGAGTAGATAATTGCACTAGCAGCAAGGTGAACTCGGCAACAGACAAACCCGAAATCGGTAGAATTAATGGGACAGTTCGTGGATCTAATTCCCCAAATCTAACTTGCAAAAAACTCTCCAAAATCATCCGCTGTCCTTCTTCCCGGCCTTCTTCCCGGCCTTCTTCCCGGCCTTCTACTCTGCCTTGTTGTTGTGCTGCTTCTAAATGTTGTTGAAAAAGAGGTGCGATCGCCATAACTAACTCCTGATCTTCATCATCCCCTGCGGGAATAGGTGGTGTATTCGCTTGCAAATTTGCTTGCAAGATGTACAATAATTCTAGCGCGTTAGTTCGGAGTGGATTATCGACAGGCAATGCACTTAGTTCGGCGATCGCCTGTTCCTGTACCCGCCCCCGGCCCAACATCCGCAACCACATAGTTTCTGGGACTCTCGGTAACTGGTGAATCGCGACTAGCCCAACTCTCCAAACCTCAGTTAAAAAATAAACTCCTTTCTCCCAGCCCTCTGACTCTTCGGGAACCCGAAAACCAAAACTGTCGAGTAAAAGTTCCGAAGCAGTCGGAGTTAAAATCCACAACCTCGGCAATAGTCTTTCTTCTAAACGCTGGTCTTCTCGATTAGTCTGCCGCCCCAGTTTCGCCCTACTATTTAATAATTTTACTACACAACTGAAGATTCCTTCATTATTAACCGGATTGCGAAACGGCTCAATCACAGCTACAGTAGCAGCCATTTTACCTAATAAACCTAAACTTTGGAGATATTCGCCCTCAAAAGAAGTTGGTTGAAACCAGACATCAATTTCTCTGACTTCAGCGGTGACATCTTTGCTAGTTTCTACTTCTCCGAGAGGCGACAATAACTCTTGAAGGTATTCTTTAGCAAACTGATCGTGGGGAAACTTAGTCATAAAGTAAATTTTTTGCACTCTCATGCTATTTTATCAGAAAAGATGCAGACGGCGGTTTCAATCGCCCAGTTTTCTTAAAATCTATCTGCGTTAATCTGCGTTAATCTGCCTGAAATCTGCGGTTTCTGTATCAATCAAAAAATTATGCAAAAAGTCGATTTTGCAGTCTACCAAAGCAAACCTCGCGCATCGGAAAAATCTGCATCGAGAACCGCCCCCGGATCGAATACAGCATCAGTCAAATCAGCCTTTCTAAACGACGTTACCGACAATTTTTCGATTTCTTCAACAGCGATAAAAAAGCCGATCGCAGTTAACCCCAAAATAACCCCAGAAACCAAAAATAAACCAATTCCCCTGAGAGTATCCCCGCCCAAAAATGTCACAATACCGTTAGCGCCGATCGCAGCAGCAGCCCCAGCCACAGCCCCAGCCACAATTCCCGCCTCGCCCCGAGTCGCAGCAATCGCCGTCGCAGCAGTCCCAGCAACCGCCACAGCCCCCGCATCCGCCCCGCCAATCAGTCCAATCAAGGCCCCAGCCGTCGTCACAGTCACCGCAGTCACCCCAGCCCTAGCAATCAATTTTTTGATCCGGCGGCGGCTTTGTCCGGTTCTGACACCCTGAAAATTTGCCCCCCTCAAAATCGCCCCGGTGAAATTGCAGCCTCGAATGTCGCAACCGCTGAAGTTCGCCCCAGACAAGTCAAGCCCTTTAAATGAACGGTTCCGCAAGTTTTGGTTGGCAAAATTGAGATTTTGAGTCATAAGGAAGAAGGAAGAGGGAAGAAGGAAGAAGGAAGAGGGAAGAAGGAAGAAGGAAGAGGGAAGAAGGAAGAGGGAAGAGGGAAGAGGGAATCTTCGACAAGGGTTTGAGGAATTAAGAACATTTTAACTGTCGGGGGCGGTTGCTTTAGCAGAAAACAAGATATATGTCAATTATTATCGGATATTTGGTAAGTTCTCAATTTCCCTGTATAATCGATCGCGTGCTAGGAGCTAATCGGAACCACAAACAAAACTGGTACTACCTTCAATCCATGCTGGAACTTAAAATCTGAACAATCTTACAAGCAAACTCCCCCTCCTAGAAATTAGCATTAACAGTCCTGGCCACACGGGCGCTCAGAAACCGGGTTTTTTGCGAGAATACTTCGTTATAACCCGCAGATAAAATAAAAACCCCGGTTTCTTTGGCCTTAATACCTAAGTCCTGATTTAAAGAATCCCTAATTGGGATGTAAAATCTACAAAACGATCGCAATTATTATGTCAAACCTCCCATTTTCTCCCGAACAAATTGCCGCCGAAAGACTCAAACCCGAAGAATACGAAGAAATCGTTCAGCGTCTCGGCCGCCATCCCAACAAAGCTGAATTGGGAATGTTCGGCGTGATGTGGAGCGAACACTGCTGCTACAAAAATTCGCGGCCGCTATTAAAACAGTTTCCCACAGAGGGCGATCGCATTCTGGTCGGGCCCGGAGAAAATGCCGGAGTCATAGACTTGGGAGACGGCTTACAACTCGCCTTCAAAATTGAATCCCACAATCACCCCTCAGCAGTCGAACCCTTCCAAGGCGCAGCAACAGGAGTCGGCGGCATTCTCCGCGATATCTTCACAATGGGTGCTCGCCCGATCGCACTTTTAAACTCTCTACGTTTCGGCAACTTAGATGATAGCAAAACCCAGAGATTATTCAAAGGCGTAGTATCGGGAATCAGTCACTACGGAAACTGCATCGGCGTACCCACGGTTGGCGGCGAAGTTTACTTCGATGCTGCTTATTCCGAAAACCCCTTAGTTAACGTCATGGCTTTGGGTTTAATGGAAACCCAAGAAATCGTTAAATCCGGGGCATCGGGCATCGGAAATCCCGTGCTTTATGTGGGTTCAACTACGGGCAGAGATGGCATGGGAGGAGCAAGTTTTGCTAGTGCAGAATTGACCGACAAATCAATGGATGACCGCCCAGCAGTCCAAGTAGGAGATCCGTTTTTAGAGAAATCCTTAATTGAAGCTTGTTTAGAAGCATTCAAAACTGGTGCAGTCGTCGCCGCCCAAGATATGGGCGCGGCCGGAATTACCTGCTCGACATCAGAAATGGCAGCTAAAGGTGGTGTCGGTATTGAATTCGATTTAGATAAAGTTCCGGTTCGAGAAAGCGGTATGGTTCCCTACGAATACTTGCTTTCGGAATCTCAAGAACGGATGCTGTTTGTGGCAGAGAAAGGACGGGAACAGGAATTAATCGATATTTTCCATCGTTGGGGATTGCACGCCGTAGTCGCGGGCACAGTCATCGCAGAGCCGATCGTCCGAATTCTCTTTAAAGGCGAAATCGCGGCCGAAATTACCGCGACTGCTTTGGCAGATAACACGCCAATTTATCACCGAGAATTGTTGACAGAACCGCCAGAATATGCTATAAAAGCATGGGAATGGACGGCGGATAAGTTGCCGGAATGCACCGCAGCCGGCATCGAAGTTCAGGGTAATTTCCAAACTTGGAATCAGGTTTTGCTGACACTTTTGGATACTCCCACCATCGCTTCTAAACGCTGGGTTTATCGCCAATATGACCATCAAGTGCAAAACAATACTGTTGTTTTACCGGGAGGCGCGGATGCTGCGGTGATCAGATTGCGTCCGCTAGAACCTTGCCAATCTTCCCTTGCTAACGGGCTAGAAGTACACCCCCTTGCTAAGGGGGATCTACAGAGAGAAAATGCTGTTTCTCTAGCTTCCGAAAGCAAACAGGAAGAAGAGGTAATTCCTCTATTTACAAAGGCACAAGGTAGGGAAACTCCAAAAGTTTATCCCCCCCTTAGCAAGAAGGAAGAGCCCCTGGGGATGATTCCTGGAGTGGCTGCAACTGTTGATTGCAATTCTCGTTATGTTTATCTCGATCCTTATGAAGGTGCAAAAGCAGTCGTAGCGGAAGCAGCGAGAAATTTAAGTTGTGTGGGTGCTGAACCTTTAGCTGTTACTGATAATCTCAATTTTGGTAGTCCCGAAAAACCTGTAGGATATTGGCAGTTAGCCTCAGCTTGTCGCGGGATTGCTGATGCTTGTCGGGAGTTGGGAACGCCTGTGACTGGCGGCAATGTTTCTCTTTACAATGAAACGGTTGATGCTGAGGGAAATCCTCAACCAATTTATCCGACTCCGGTAATCGGAATGGTGGGGTTAATTCCAGATTTGAAGAAGATTTGCGGCCAAGCTTGGCTAAAGAAAGGTGATTTAATTTATGTGCTGGGAATGGGGGAATCATCCCAAAACTCAGAACTTTCATCTGAAAGCCCAAAAATCGAAACTTCTCCTACTTTGGGAGGTTCGGAATATTTAGCGGCAATTCACGGGATTGTCGCTGGGAAACCGCCAAGGATAGATTTTGAGTTAGAAAGAAAAGTGCAATCGGTTTGTCGCGATGGAATTCGCAGCGGTTGGGTAGGTTCTGCCCATGATTGTGCGGAAGGTGGAATTGCGATCGCCCTCGCGGAATGCTGTATTTCTGCTAAAATGGGTGCAGAAATCAATCTCAGTTTCAATTCGGCAAATGTCGGCCGCTGGGATGAAATTTTATTTGGTGAAATGGGCAACTGCATTATAGTTTCAGTGGCGCCGAAAAATCAAGGAATTTGGGAGTCTTACCTGGAAGAACATTTGACCAAAATGTGGCAGAAAATTGGTTTAGTTTGCTGTGCTGAATCACCTTTGCGGGTTGTGAGTGCTGACAATCAAGTGTTAATTGAGGTTAGCATGAATGATATGCGCGATCGGTTCTATAATGCGATCGAGCGTCGGATTGCATCTGTCTAATCGCAGTCCATACACACGGCGTTTGAAATCGCCTCTACACAGAAAAACCCGGCGGTTAAAACCGCTTCTACACAGACGAAACCCACTCCAAGCGGGTTGAATTTCTTGAGTCCGCGAAGGCGGACTTTGTTTGTGTAGAAGCAATTTCAAGAGACTGTTGGCGAATTTAAAAAGGGTTTTACCCCTTACCCCTAAAAATAGTGGTTCGGGACTAAATATTTAATTAACCATATAGCTATTAAGTAGCCAGAGCGAACCCCACTGCTCCATTCCAGATGTGAGCGGTAACACCCTTGGCGACTTCGCCAACAGTATTTTTCAATCGCCGAATCCCTCGCCCGCCGTTAATCAAGGTTAATATATGATTTGAGGGCGATCGATACTACAATGCCATTAAACGCCGCATCACTTCTGTCAGAAATGCTACACGAGTTGGAAATAATGACAGATCCGTGGCAAGATTAAGGGAATGTTAAGTTATGCGACGCTTTCGCAAACAAGATTTCCCGCTGAAACTGTCCCCCTAACCCACCTTCCCCATTAGGAACCCACCCATCTATGATTCCCAACCATTCCTTCGAGGCTGACGAGCATTCTAGCAAACCCGACAAGCCCGAGGAAGCTTGCGGCGTTTTCGGTATCTACGCACCGGGTGAAGATGTCGCCAAGTTGACCTACTTCGGCTTGTATGCTTTGCAGCACCGAGGTCAGGAATCCGCCGGAATTGCTACTTTTGATGGTGAAACAGTCCACCTGCACAAGGATATGGGACTGGTTTCGCAGGTCTTCAACGAATCGAGTTTAGGTCACTTACCCGGTAACTTAGCCGTAGGACACACTCGCTACTCTACTACCGGCTCGTCGCGGGTGATCAACGCTCAACCTGTGGTCGTCGAAACTCGTCTGGGAAGTCTCGCATTAGCACATAACGGGAATCTTGTCAATACTAAAGAATTGCGGGAAGAGTTGCTGTCTCGCAACTGCGAGTTTGTCAGCACGACGGATTCAGAGGCGATCGCAGTGGCGATCGGTTCGGAGGTAGACAAGGGCAAAGATTGGCTGGAAGCTGCGATCAGTGCCTTTGGTATGTGCCAAGGAGCCTTTAGTTTGACGATCGCCACCCCGAAAGGCGTGATGGGAGTCCGCGATCCGTATGGCGTCCGCCCGCTGGTAATTGGCAGGCTCCCCACAACTCCGGTACGCTACGTTTTAGCCTCGGAAACTTGCGGCTTGGATATTATCGGTGCTGAATTTTTGCGGGATGTAGAACCGGGGGAATTGGTTTGGATTACAGAGGAAGGTATGGCTTCTTTCCACTGGAGCCAGCAGCAAAAACGCAAACTTTGCGTCTTTGAAATGATCTATTTTGCTCGACCCGATAGCATTATGCGAGGTGAAAATTTGTACACCTATCGGTTGCGACTAGGGCGTTTGTTGGCAACAGAATCTCCGACTGAGGCTGATATAGTCATTGGTGTTCCCGATTCTGGCATCCCAGCGGCGATCGGCTTTTCTCAAGCTTCCGGCATTCCATACGCCGAAGGATTGATTAAAAATCGCTACGTCGGACGCACTTTTATTCAACCGACTCAGACGATGCGCGAGTCAGGAATTCGCATGAAACTCAACCCTCTCAGAGATGTGTTGGAAGGAAAGCGGGTAATTATTATCGACGATTCGATCGTGCGCGGCACTACCAGCCGTAAAATTGTCAAAGCCTTGCGGGATGCCGGCGCAACCGAAGTTCACATGAGGATTTCCTCACCGCCGGTGACTCATCCTTGTTTCTACGGGATCGATACCGACAATCAAGATCAGTTGATTGCTGCTACCAAGTCTGTCGCCGAAATCGGCGATCAAATTGGGGTGGATTCCTTGGCTTTCTTGAGCAGGGAAGGAATGCTGAGTGCTACTAATGAAGACACGAAAAGTTTTTGTTCGGCGTGTTTTACCGGCGATTATCCGATCGAGATTCCGGCTATGGTAAAACGGGCGAAGCTCATATTAGAAAAGGCTACCACCTAGAAAATCCCAAAGTGAAAAGCGATCGCAGTTACTTTCTGCGATTTATGAATTTTCTAATTTTTCTGGTAACTCGTTGCCAGAATGTGTGTAGAAATGTTACATTAAACTTAGCTTTAGCAATTATTGTAGAATTAGTGAATTGTAGCGAGCTGTGGGTTGGGTAGAACTTGTGTGAAACCAAACACTCCGATGCTGTGAGGTTTCGTTCCACAGACCAAGCCTACACTCTCGTTCACAAATCCTACTCTAAGCGTTATATGCCACCTGCGAACTGGAGGTAATTCCTCCAGAAGTGTGATCTCAAGTATTGAAGTCGCATTTCGCACTAACAACGGACACATGAGATTTTTTTAGATAACAGGGTCGATCGCGCTAATTTTCCCACACAAGTATTCCCCAAGCCAACTTGCTTGAGAATCGAGGACGGGCTATTCATGCGAACTAAAGAACTTTAGAAACCCTTGCAGAGTAAAAAATATGGCTCCTTGCGGGCTGAAAGTGACTGTTAAAAGGCGGAATGTGGTTTCTCAAGTCAGCTTAAATCGGAAACTTCGTGCAATCAAATACTGTTCTCAATCAGCCGAGCAATCTAGGCTCATCATCTCGTACAAAAGAGTTACCTTTTACTCTTCAAGATGTCAAAGCAGCCATTCCAGCCCATTGTTTTGAACCCTCGGTTTCGAGATCTCTAGCTTATTTCTTTTTGGATCTGGGGATTATCGCAGGTTTATATGCGATCGCCTACACCTTAGATTCCTGGTTCTTTTACCCAATCTTTTGGTTCATGCAGGGAACCATGTTTTGGGCATTGTTTGTAGTCGGCCACGACTGCGGGCACGGTTCCTTCTCCAAGAGCAAATGGCTCAACAACCTGATCGGACACCTCTCCCACGCTCCAATTCTCGTACCCTTCCACGGTTGGCGGATCAGCCACAGAACCCACCACGCGAATACAGGCAGCTTGGATAACGATGAAAGCTGGTATCCAGTGTCGGAGAGCAAATACAATCAAATGCCTTGGTACGAAAAGCTGGGACGCTTTTATTTGATGTTATTTGCCTATCCAATTTATCTGTTTCGGCGATCGCCCGATAAGGAAGGTTCTCACTTCATGCCCGGTAGCTCGATTTTCCGTCCTTCCGAAAAGTGGGACGTGTTGACAAGTTCCGCATCCTTAGTTTTGATGGTAGCCTTTTTAGGCGCGCTAACCTATCAATTTGGTTGGCTGTTTTTACTCAAGTTCTACTTAGTTCCCTATGTAGTATTCGTGATTTGGCTGGATTTGGTAACATTCCTGCACCACACAGAAGCGGATATTCCTTGGTATCGCGGTAAAGATTGGTATTTCTTGAAAGGTGCGCTATCTACGATCGATCGCGATTATGGAATCATCAATTCCATCCATCACGACATCGGGACTCACGTAGCCCACCACATTTTCTCGACGATGCCGCACTATCACTTGAAGGAAGCAACGGAAGCAATTAAACCACTGTTGGGCGATTATTATCGCAAGTCAACCGATCCAATTTGGAAGAGCTTTATTCGCTCTTACTGGGATTGTCACTTTGTCTCCGATACAGGTTCTGGAGTTTGCTACGAATCGCCTAACAGTCGGCGATCTGCTGAAGTTAAGTAACTTCTAATCAACAATAGAATACCTAAAAACCCGGCTTCTTAAAGAAACCGGGTTTTTCATTATTTTTCATTTTCGTGCGCGCTAAAATTCAATTTTACAAATTACCTTTAAGCCCGATCGCAGTTGCGATCGTCCACGCATCCACCAACAGCAGCAGCAGCGTACATCCCAGCAAAATCAGATACATCCAAGGCTGCGACAAAGGGCGAACATCCCTAGTATCAATACCCGTTTTCGCTTCCACCAAACGCACTAATTTAGCAAATCCAGCCACCCGCATCGGCAACAAATAACCTTCACCCGCATGACTCAGAAAATAGTAAACTAAACCTCCTTGACCGGTCGATCGAGGTTTGAGAGCTTTTACCTCAGTCCAAGGAAGCGACCAACCCTTGCGAAACACGCGCGGAAACCACTTCGGATAGGTAACTTCAATCCCCTCCTCGCTGAGAATTACCCTTTCGCTGAGCACCCCATACAAGCCCGCTGCGCCGACAACAATCGCCACCCAGAGTGCAGCGGGCGGAACCGGTGCTTTCGTGACTTCCGACAAAAACGGTAACGGAATACTCAGGGCGACGTACAGGCTCAACAGCGTGATTCTAATCAGGGGAGAAAGCCGGAATACTGCCGGCTCAAATACTGGGGCGGAAGATGGGGAAAGTGCGGGTTCTGCTGACATGGCTGAAATTCGAGAAGCTGTTTAATGATATTTTTGCACAGTTGTCCGGCCTGCGAACAAAACTCAGGCAAATATCAAAAACAGGACAATATTTGCGATTTTGAGTTTCGATTTAAAATTCAATTCAGAAACTTTGATTCTTAAGTATTGACTTTTTACCAGAAAGAATTGGTTTAAAGCCGGAACCCTTGTCGGGAAAAATTAAAATCAGACTATTCATTACTCCAATCCTCTTCCTTCCAGGTAGAGGTCGCCCTCATCCCTTCGACTTCGCTGACTGACAAGCTGTCAACAGTCAACTGTCAACCGTCAACTGAATGAACGCTTTGCAGAAGTTGGAATTTTGAGCGCAGAGTTATCAATTCACTGACAATTTATAACTCAAAACTCACAACTCCAATTAATCGACGGCTGTTAGCGCGGGTACTGTCAAAGGTTCTGAGATTTCTCGCGATTTGGGGCGGGCAGCAATTACTGTGCGATCGCCCGCCGCTTCATCTCGGGAGCTGCTAGAATTGATGGCAGAATAGGGGTTTTCGTTAATCTGCAAGCGATCGCAAGGAATTTTATCCGACAAAATTGCACTGGCCATCATCCCGGTGTGAATTTCCAATGCTGCGGCCCGCATCGCTTCAAACACTAAACGCTGTCCGGGAAATACCACTCGTTCAAAATACCAGTTAGGAATGTTGCAGATGCGAGCAATCTGAATCTGACTGGTGGCGTTGACGTAGCAGCAAAGAATCTTGCTGTCGGCGTTTGAGGGTACTGGGTCAAGAATTTGAGCCATAATTGCTAAGGGAGCCTTGCCTAAAAGTTTTAGTTATCTTCTCAGGCTAACATCTTGCGATCCCGGCCTACTGTAAAGCCGACTACCAACCCATACTATTTGAGATTTGAGTTTTGAGCTTTTGGATATTAGATCCCACATTTCGCACTTCAAAATGTAATATGTAATTATTACACCTGTTTGGTAGTTTTGCAAACACAAAAACATATAAAACTAAGTATTTATACGCAAATATAACAAATAAAACGTCAAATAACTCAGAATTTCCGTATTACTTGGTATACTACAAATTGACGTGCGGAATGTGGGTTAGATCACTTGCTGGATCAGGATTTGGAGCTTGCCTCTAGTTGTATTATTTGTTTAAAATAGGATCAAAAATATACCGCCTGACCGATCGCACCTCAAATTCAATCTAGCCAGATAAATATCCGATTTTAGACTCCCATCTGCGATTTTCGGTCAAAATATGCTGTATTTGCTCAAAGATTACCTTGGTTCTGCTAATTTAGCCGATCGCCACCAACAAACTCAACCTTAAGCTGCTGAGCAAAATTCCAGAATATTTAATCTGAAATTGCGAAAATTAGAGAGATTGTAAAGTTATATTAAAAGAATATAAACATAGTTGAAAAAGTTCCAGTTTAGGATATAGCAATCATGGAAAACCGAGAAAACCGAGTCCTGTACGTTCGCCTCCCTTGCAATCCCATTTTCCCGATCGGAGTTGTCTACCTTTCCGATCACGTGCACAAGCTATTTCCCGATGTCCAACAGCGGATTTTCGACTTAGGCGCGGTGCCGCCGCTGGATTACGCTAAAGGTTTGGATGCGATCGTCGATGAATTTCAGCCAACGCTGCTAGTTTTCTCTTGGCGGGACATTCAAATTTACGCCCCCGTCGGAGGTAGAGGCGGGAATCCGCTGCAAAATGCCTTCGAGTTTTACTACGCCAAAAATCTGCTGACTAAGTTGCGGGGAGCACTCGGAGGATTGCGTTTGGCCACGTCCTACTACACCGAACTCTCGCGCAATCTGGGACTGGTTAAGCGCGGATTGAAGCAGGCCCGGAAATACCGCCCCGAAGCCCGCGCAGTGGTCGGTGGCGGTGCTGTGAGCGTGTTTTACGAGCAGTTGGGACGCAGTTTGCCGACGGGCACTGTGGTTTCGGTGGGCGAGGGCGAGGCTTTGCTGGAGAAGTTGATTAAGGGCGAAGATTTGGCGCAGGAAAGGTGTTATGTAGTTGGCGAAACTGTACCGCGCGATCGACTAATTCACGAAAAGCCAGCCAACATCGAGAAAACCGCCTGCGATTACAACTACATCGAAACCATTTGGCCGGAATTTTCCTATTATCTACAGGATATGGACTTCTACGTCGGAGTCCAAACCAAGCGCGGCTGTCCCCACAATTGCTGTTACTGCATTTATACGGTGATTGAAGGAAAACAAGTGCGGATCAATCCGGCGGATGAGGTGGTGGCGGAGATGCGGCAATTGTACGATCGAGGTATCCGCAATTTCTGGTTTACCGACGCTCAATTTATCCCGGCGCGCAAATTCATCGACGACGCGATCGAATTATTGCAAAAAATCATCGCCTCCGGGATGACAGACATCCATTGGGCTGCTTACATCCGTGCGGACAATCTCACACCCGAATTGTGCGATTTGATGGTAAAAACGGGCATGAACTACTTTGAAATCGGCATCACCAGCGGTTCCCAGGAACTGGTTAGGAAAATGCGAATGGGCTACAATTTGCGAGTAGTTTTGGAAAATTGCCGCGATTTAAAAGCAGCCGGTTACAACGATTTAGTTTCTGTAAATTACTCATTTAACGTAATTGACGAAACCTTTGAAACCATCCGGCAAACTATTGCCTATCACCGAGAATTAGAGCGGATTTTCGGAGTCGATAAAGTAGAACCAGCGATTTTCTTTATCGGATTGCAGCCGCACACAATTTTAGAAGAATACGCCTTTAAAAAGGATATTCTGAAACCTGGTTACGATCCCATGAGTTTGATGCCTTGGACAGCGCGCAAATTGCTGTGGAATCCTGAGCCTTTGGGTTCATTTTTCGGGCAAATTTGTTTAGAAGCTTGGCAGCGAAATTCCAATGATTTCGGCCGCGAAGTGATGGCAATTTTGGAGGAAAAACTAGGCTGTGCCGATTTGGAAGCAGCTTTGACTGCACCCGTAGAAATCAAAGATAAACAGTTAGCAACAGTCAATTAACCACCAGGTTCGTAGTAAGGACTTTAGTCCTTCTTAATTAAAAGGGAAATGAGACAAAAACTGTACGATCTCTTTCCCTTTCGATGGTTCAAAAATTTAAATTTCAAAAAGTCTTGCACACAACCATCAATCTTAGCTCGAATAGATAAAGTCAAAAAAACTCTGCAAATTATCTGCCTCCATCTGTGTTAATCTGCCTAAAATCTGCGGTTGAGTCATCGATCAAAAAATGACGCAATAACTATTAAAAATCGCAGATGGAGCAAGTATCGCTTAAGATGTAATTATATAGTTAAAATTAGGAGTTACGAGATGTTTGCTAAAGACCGAGTTCAAGTAATTAAAAGATTATGTCTAGTTATGGCTGGCATTAGCGCGATTCCCTTCGGGATAGCTTCGCTTCACGGCATTTTGACTCCTCCAGCAGAAGCAACAGCACTAAATCAACCCGCATCTTCGAGTTTTCCGCCTTCAGCGCCGCTACAAATTGCTCAAGTTGACGGATGTCCCAAAGCCGAAATGGTGGAATTCTTCGCAACTGCAAACTTTTCCGTATACATTTGCAAAACCCAGGAAGGCGCTATTTTTTACCGGGGCTTCAGCAAAAGAAATGGCAGCCAAATTAATGTGATGCAAGTAACTACAGGTGACGACGGAACTTATGAAGCGACTAACGGCAATATTATCTACTCGATTAACCCCGATCGCCTGCAAGTCCGCCAGAATGGTAAGGTAATCTTGACCGAAGCTGTCATTAAGTAGGAATAACTGTTATGCGATCGGAAATCCAGATGAAATTAGGGTGCATTTTATTTTAATTAAAAATATAAAATCAGCAGAATCATATCTAGTCTCTATCTATGACTCAATACGGTTCACTTAAGACAGATCCCCCTAACCCCCCTTAAAAAGGGGGGGACAAGAACGCCCTCAAAGTCCCCCTTTTTAAGGGGGATTTAGGGGGATCTCCGGGGCCTAAATATATTAAGTGAACCGTATTGATTTATGACTGAGAATAATTGCCGCCTGTCCAAGCTTGTGATATATTAATTTTAGGGAATTTTTATTAAGGAGTTTCCCAAATTATATTATTTGCATCAATTACCCGCAATCTCTAACGGTTTGTAGTCGGGAATGCGAGTCCTCGGATGGATGCTACGAACCAATCTGATTATGGTCGTTTTCTGGGGATAGGGCTGTAAAAAAACATCTTTTTTGCGAAAATGAGATGCTCCCTAATATCTTACTAACTTTTGTTTAAATATCTTTCAATTAGGACGATCGCCACTATATCATCTACAGGTCGCGGCGGAGTCCGCATTCCCTGCGGAATCAAGCGAGAAAGTCCCGTCGGAGGGTACATTTCCCAGTAACGATCCTTCGCTTCTAAGCTGCTGAATCTCTCGTCAACCCGAATAATTTGAATCTCCGGCGACAAACTCTGCGTCAGTTTTTGTTTCCAACTCTTAGAAGTCGTTTGATCTCCGAGTACCAATAACTCGATCGCAAACTGTTCGCACAGAGATTGAATCGTAGATATAGCTGATTCTGACTGTACAACTTGATGGTAGCAAACTTTCTTATCTCTACCCATCACGGCGATGCCGCACTTGTCTTTACCCGGATCGAAACCTAAAATCATAATCAATTCCCAATTACCAACTATTTTACTTAACTTTCAAATCTGTTTGGCCTTGATTTTGTTGTCCGGTGCGAAAAACAACGACTCCGTTTGACAGAGCAACTAAATCTATTTTCAGCGGGCCGGCGATGTAGGTGACATCTGTGGCGATCGCCCGAACCTCCAGCGATTTCTCGTACTGCTGCAATCGATCGATAAAACCAGCCAAAGTTTCAATCCGATTGTCCGCAACTTGGACTGTACCGCCGACAACACCGATCAGGCGAGCGCGAAATTGACAAGCTTCGATCAATTGCAGCAACTGCACCCGCACCTGTTCGTTTGTCAAAGTCACCGGATCGACAGCAACCCCTGCAATCACATCTCCCGCCCGGAACACAACTCGATTGATTTCTGCTTCTGCAAATACCTTAATTAGCTTTTCTTCCCGCAGGTAATTAGCGCCGGCCACAATCCGCACTACGTAATTTTGACCATCTTTAATCTGACTGATTAATTGATCGATTTCTGCCTTAGTAATTTGAATAACCTGATCTCTAACCTTAGTATTTGCCGGCCGCATCAGTCCGACGGTGGTTTTATTTGCTTCTTGCAAGAGTCGATCGATCGCGCGACTTGCCGTACCGGACTCGGTAATACGAACCACGCCAGCAGCCAAAATTTGACCGCGCCTGATCGCAACTGTACCCTCGCGGATTGCCTGAAAGTCGCGTTCCAAAACTTGCACTTGCTGCTGCAAGACAGTTTGCTGCTGTTCGAGTTGGGCTTGTTGCTGTGCGAGGGTTTCTAAGAGTGCTTCCCTCTCGGCAATTACTTTGTCCCTCTCGACAATTGTGCGATCGCGATCGGCGAGATTTTGCACCCGCTGGGCAATTTCCTTGTCCCGCTGGGCAATTAGTTCGTTGCGATTGACAATTTCTGTGTCGCGCTTGGCAATTGCTGCATTTCGCTTGGCAATTTCTCGATCGCGCTGGGCAATTTGAACTTTCACCTGCTCTCGCTGCTCGATTAACAGTTGGCGTTCCCCTTGCAGTTGGGCGATTTCCGATCCCAAATTCGTTTTTTGATCGGAAACTGTTTTCAATTGGTTCTCAGTGCGATCGAGCTGAGCTCTGGTAGTCGATCGAGCACTTTCAACAAGTTTCAGTTGTTCTTCGGTGCGAGACTTAGCAGCTTCCACGCTAGCAAGCTGTTCTTCCGTGTCCGATTTAGCAGCTTCTACCTGAATTAACTGCTCTTGGGTTTTAGACTTGGCTGCTTGCACGCTGTTGAGCTGGGCCCGCAGCGAGTTTAATTTTTTTTCTGTCCGGGCTTGCTCAGCATTAGCAGTTTGGAGCGATTGATTAATTTGCTCTAAATTGGCTTTAACTTGCGCTTGAGCGGCTCTGGCTCCATCTAATTCAGTTTCAACTCGATTTTTTTCTTGAGTGGTGTCTTTGAGTTCTCTGCGGGCTTGGTTGAGCCTTTTTTGAATCTCGTCTATTTGAAAAACCCCGGTTCGCAGAGGCTTGCTGGTAGCAAACAAAATGGCCAGAGTAATGGCCGACAGGATGCTGCCGGCCATCACTGTCACCACAACAGCAGTGTCGCGGGGGCGAAGTTTGAACAAACTCAACCTTGCTTTGCCGACTTTCGTCCCAAGGCGATCGCTGACAGTAGCGATCACACCCCCCAACACTAAAATTACAAATACCAGGATGTATCCAGCAGTCATTCCGATTTTTTCTTATAGATTTTGGATTTTGGATTGAATCTAGAATCCAAAATCCAAAATCCCATAGTTTCTCGGCATCAAGTGAATTGCTGGCTTAAGGCTACCGGATTGTGGACTGTGATCTTTTTCTTGTGGATCGAGATCATAGTTTCTTGTCTGAGATCCCCCAGTAAACGAGTCACAGTTACCCGCGTCGAGCCGATCGCCTCAGCGATCGCCTGGTGGGACAGCTTCAAATCAATCGTAATCCCTTCCGTACCAGGCACGCCAAAATCCCGGCACAGAATCAGCAAAAAGCTGACGAGTCTCGAACCCATATCTCGGTGTGCGAGGGTTTCGATCATCATCTCCGTTTGCAAAATCCGAGAAGAAAGTCCCCGCAGCAAAACCATAGGCAATTCTGCGTCTTCCTTGAGAGCCTTCTCGACTTGTTCGATCGGCAGCGAGATCAACTCCACCGGCGTAAAGGCTACCGCGTGGTAAAATCTGTCCGATCGGTGTCCCGTAATCAGAGACAGCACCCCAAATACGCTGTTTTCCCGTAAAAGGGCGACTGTAATTTCTTCGCCTGCTTCGTACACCCTGGAGAGCTTCACAGCACCTTTAATGAGAACGTAGACGCGCTCAGCCGGGTCTCCAGGGAAAAAAATTGTCTTGCCCCGTTCAAAGTTTTCCACAATGGGTGGAAACGCCCCGCCGCTGATTTGGCGGAACACGGCTGCTAGCGGTCTATCATGTGTCACGACGAGATCCTTTGTACTAACCAATAGTTTGTAACTTCTCGATTAAGCTTATTGAGTAAATATACTGCCCTACCTCCAATGTCCAGGGATTCTGTTACTTCCCTCTAATGTTAAGGTAAGCACACGCTGTATGATTAAATCTAGCCCTTCTCTTAAGTTTTTCAATTCCCCCTCCATGTAGCTCCACAGCAAAATTAATCTCAATTGTGTCTCAATTGTGTCTCAATTGTGTCTCAATTGTGTCTGAATCAGTTAAATCTGAATCAGTTGTGTCTAAACTGGCGGGGTTGTCGCATACAGCCAACGAGAACGGTGCAAATTTCTTCTAGATAAACTACAGATGATAGATTTGACCGGAAAAAATGCTCTTGTTACGGGCATTGCCAACAATCGCTCGATCGCCTGGGGCATCGCTCAGCAGCTCCACAAAGCTGGGGCTAATCTCGGCATAACTTTTTTGAAGGACGAAAAAGGCAAGCACGAGCGCAAAGTCGCTGAACTCGTGGAACCGCTCAATCCCAGTCTGTATTTGCCCTGCAATGTCCAAGACGAGAGCGAAATTGAGTCTACTTTTCAAACCATCGCCGACAAATGGGGCAAGTTAGATATCCTGGTTCACTGTCTGGCTTTTGCCGGCAAGGACGAACTTTCGGGAGATTTCACCAACACCTCGCGCCAAGGTTTCTCCAATGCTTTGGATATTAGCGCTTACTCGCTGGTGCGGCTTTGTGCTGCGGCTAAACCGCTGATGGCCGAGGGCGGCAGTATTATCACGCTGACTTATTTGGGCGGCGTGCGGGTAATTCCTAATTACAATGTGATGGGCATTGCTAAGGCCGCTTTGGAAATGAATGTTCGCTATCTGGCGGCGGAACTCGGCCCCTTAAATATTCGGGTAAATGCGATTTCTTCGGGCCCGATTCGGACTTTGGCTTCGTCAGCAGTTGGCGGCATTCTGGACATGATCCACCACGTTGAGGAAGTGGCCCCGCTGCGGCGGACTGTGACTCAGCAGGAAGTGGGAAATGCTGCGGCTTTTCTGTGCAGCAATCTCTCTAGCGGGATTACGGGTCAAGTTTTGTATGTCGATGCCGGTTACGAAATCATGGGAATGTAACAGCTTGTAAACAGTTGACAGTTGACAGTTGACAGTTGTCAGTTGTCAGTTGTCAGTTGACAGTTGTCAGCGAAGTTTTGAGATAGTTAACAGTTGACAGCAAGATTTGCCAACAGTCAACTGTCAATAACTGTCTGTTGTTTGCTACAAAAGTGTTAATCCCCAATTACTAATTATCAATAACTATGAATGACAAATTGGGAATTATGGAAATAATCGATCGCCCTTCTCTACCTCTTCCTCCTCCTGCAAGTTCAGTTCAACCAGCCAGGGCCGCCTTGGTGAAGCGCACAACACTGGAAACAGATGTGACTGTCAGCCTGAATCTCGACGGTGTGGGAACTTGCAAGGCTTCAACGGGAATTCCGTTTTTAGACCATATGTTGCAGCAGATTGCTTCTCACGGATTGATTGATTTGGACGTACAGGCGATCGGCGATTTGGCGATTGACGACCACCACACCAACGAGGATGTGGGCATTACGTTAGGCCAAGCGCTAGCAAAAGCTGTCGGAGATCGATCGGGCATTTCTCGCTTCGGACACTTCATCGCCCCACTGGATGAAGCATTAATTGAAGTAGTGCTAGATTTTTCAGGACGGCCTCACTTAAGTTACAACTTGGAAATTCCCAACCAGCGAATCGGCACTTACGATAGCGAATTAGTGAGAGAGTTCTTTTCGGCGGTAGTGAACCACACTCAGATGACACTGCACGTTAGACAGTTGCAGGGCGGAAATTCTCATCACATTGTCGAAGCGGCGTTTAAGGCTTTTGCGCGGGCTTTGCGGATGGCGGTAGAAGTCGATCCTCGGCGCGCCAGTCGGATTCCCAGTTCTAAAGGGGTATTGTAGTTTGGGGTTTGTAGTAGCGCGTGGGCGCTACTACGCATCTATTATTATCGCCCTCTAACTAAACCTATGAAAGCTAATACAACACACTCATTTGAGACCAATAACATATCAACTGAAAGTATCTACAATATCTCTCCTTTAGTAGATCGGGAAGAAGTCACAGAAACGGCACAAATATCAGATTTTTCAGACAAAATTATTGAAGGTGACTGTCGTAATATCTTACCTCTTTTACCAGCACAGTGCGCCGATCTAATTATCACATCTCCTCCCTATGCAGACAAGCGAAGTAAAACTTATGGTGGCATGAAAGCTGATGATTATGTCACTTGGTTTTTACCTGTCGCTGAAGATTTGCAGCGCGTTCTCAAACCTACAGGATCGTTTATTCTCAACATTAAAGAGCCTGTAGTCAATGGGGAACGACACACTTTTGTGATTGAGATAATATTAGCTTTACGAAAACAAGGCTGGCTTTGGGTTGAGGAGTATTGTTGGCACAAAAAGAACTGTTTTCCGGGAAAATGGCCGAATCGTTTCCGAGATTCATGGGAACGCTGCTTGCATTTCACGCTGAACAAAAAATTTGCTATGTACCAAGAATCTGTGATGGTACCTATGGGGGATTGGAAAAACAAGAGGTTGAGCAAATTGAGCGAGACAGACAAGCAGCGGGACAATTCCAAAGTTGGCAGTGGCTTTGGTAAAAATGTTTCTAATTGGGTTGATCGCGAACTGGCTTACCCCACAAATGTTTTGCATTTAGCAACAGAATGCAGCAATCGCGGACACAGTGCAGCCTTTCCAGTAGAATTACCAAAATGGTTTATTAAATTGTTCACGCAATATAATGATGTAGTTTTAGATCCATTCATAGGATCGGGGACAACGGCTGTCGCTTGTCAAGAGTTAAATCGTCGATTTATCGGAGTTGAATTGAATGCAGAATACTGCACTATTGCTCAAAATCGTTTGCGGGAATCAACTCAATTAACATTATGGGAAAAAGGCAGTGAGTATTCCACCAATCAGCCCTGACGAGCTAGAAGCTTTGATTAAGAAACAACTAGAAATGTTTTATGACCGCCGTATTCAAACGCTTTCAAACTTAGATTTGTGGAATACTTTACGGCGAAAAAATCCATATTTGTTTCGTGCTATCGGTATGCAAGATGCCTCGGAAATTGTCAAAGAATTACTTCAAGTGTATATTTCATCATCAGATGAAGGTATATTTGGTCATATATTTTTTGAGCCAATTGCCCAAGCTGTCGGTGGAGGCGTAGCAGCAACTGATGTCGGAATGGATGTAGTTATTGAAACGTCTGAAGCTTACACTGTAGTTCAAGTTAAGTCTGGCCCAAATTGGGGAAATGCAGACCAGAAACGTAAGTTAAAAGAGAACTTTGAAAATGCTCGCGCTATGTTTATTAGCAGAAAAATCAAGAAGGAGTTTAGGGCATTACTAGGACAATGTTATGGACGCGCAACCAGTGAACCGAGTGATAAACGACTTTATGCAGTCCGGTCTGGTCAGTCATTTTGGGAAGAAATTACAGGCGATCCAGAATTTTATCTTAAACTGATCCGATTAATGGAAGATTATCCTACTCGGCATCGCCCTGATTATCAAGTTGCTTGGAGTAATGCAGTCAATAGATTTACTAGGGAGTTTCTAGAAAACTTTTCTACATCAGAAGGGTCATTAGATTGGGAAAAAATTGTTCAGCTTAACAGTGGAAAGATACCACCCAAAAAGCCAAGAATCAAAAAAAGTAAGTCCTCTGGTAGTGCCCTGAAGGAAAGGATCAGAGTACGTTATGATTAGAGAAGTGTTTGCCATAGCGTGATATGACATTAGAA
>NZ_JAUBVX010000083.1:0-21898 GCF_036706065.1 Microcoleus sp. A2-C3
AATCATTCTGCCTATTCAGGACGGCGAATGTCTGAGGGGTGAAACCCCTCAGACATTCGCCAACAGTCTCTTTCAACGGTACGTCCGATCTAATTTACTTATTTATTAAATTTATGGCAGCCCCAAATTCGGACGATCGCCCGTACATCCCCAAAAACCCTCGCAACCTCAGCCGCCAACAATACGAGCGTTTAACCGCAGAAATCGCCGCTCCCTATCGGCCTTTGCGACAGTTTGTCTACGTAGCTTGTGGCGCTTCCGGCTTCATCGGCGGCGTGGTTTTCCTCGCTAAAATTGCCTCTGGCCGGGAAATTGGCTCTGCTTTGCCCAATTTTGCCCTGCAAGTGGGAGTCGTGGCTCTGATGGTGTTTCTGTTTCGCCTGGAGCAGCGCGCCGAAGCCCGATCGCCGAAGTCGAAGTAACAAAAATTTACAAATAGACACAAAAATATATCTGAGGCAAGCAAAAGTTATAAAGATAAAGAAATTATTACGAAATCCTGGGAAAGCGATCGATCCCTGTAATTATGAAGAGGTTGGTTGAATTGGGGTCAGCAAATTTAAAGACCCTAATCATAAACCGTTTCTAACTCGTTCAATTGGGGTCAGCTTGGATAAAGACCCTAAATATACAAAACAAATTTAAGCCCAGCGCCAGCCTTCAATTAGAGAAGAGTTGGCGCTTGGTGTTTTTGTGGGAATCTGGGATTGGGCTTCGGGGAAATTGGGGAAAATTCAAGTCTCGATCGAGTTTTGTGTAAATTTTATGTTTGATTTTATACTTAAGTGTTGGGACGATCGCATCCCGAAGGCGTTTCCCGAACCAATTTGCCAGTGCAGTAACTAATTAGATGTGCCAAAGTCGAAGTAGAAAAAGATGTTGGGAGATTTTACTATGGGGCGGTCATTTTTCAAAGGGCGGTGGACGTTATTTGTAGCAGCAGGTGCGGGAATTCTATTTTACAGCAGTGCTGCGGTGGCTGCCGAAAAGGTAGTGCTCAAATACAGTGTGATCCGAATGACTTTACCAGTCAGTGAATTAGAAGTTTTTGCAGAAACTGGGAAAATGTCGCCTGGGTTAGAAATGCTGCTGGGAAAGGCAAAAAAAGACCCCGAAACACTACGCCGTTATCTGACCAGGCCGGTTAAAGTCAATCCAAGGTTTTTGGATCGGACGCTGAATAGTAAAGTTGGAGAAGTGATTCTTGATGAGGTTGGTCAGGTAATTCGGACTCCTTCTGGGAATGCAAATCGAGAAGCTTTGCGATCGGCATTGGTGCTATCTGCAACTAATGATAACGAGATTACGTTGCTGGAAACAATGAAGAATTATCCGACTCCAGAAGTTTACGTTGAGGGCGATCGCTTAGTTGAAGCTTACGGTAAACTTGTAGTTTTGTCAGAACAATTGGGCGGCGTTTCAGAACGGCTCCAAGACATTTTGAACAAGATTCGTCTGCCGAGATTGTAGCGGATTTTGTCAACCGGGGTTGATTTGGGCGATCGCACCATGTTTCGCAACCTGCATAAATTACACCAAACTCACATTTTATTTTTGCAAAATTTCCTGATTTTAACACCAGTCTAAAAAAAAGAATGTAGCGGTATACAAGCTCCCAACCCGCCGGGAATCAGTAATTCCCCAATCTCAAATCCAAAAATGGCAAATCTCAAATCGTCTAACTTTGCTCTAAAATCTATCTGAAGATAGATGTTCTACAGTTAATAAAAAGTTTATAGGGAGAAATCATATTTTTGTTTAGGAAAGTTTTTTGAGAAAAAAATGCGGGCAAGAGCTTCTGTATTCCCCACAAACAGAAATACGATCGGCTGGACATTACAGATTATGTATCTTAAGATATGGAAATGCTGTCAGAGTCAGGCGCTTGCAGAAAAACGACCAGTCATTAGTAAGCTCGTGCTATCACAGATAACATTACACAACGCATTCCCCCAAACTTTTGACTAAAAAAAGTTAAAAACGGAAAGGGTGAGAGACTGGATTAATTAACAGCACCTCACATCCAAATAAAATCGTACTTTTCAGGGTAGTACACTTTCATTCCATCGACTCTATATACTGGCTAACACTAGCAACATGAAAAACAATCCTATTCGTCCAAAAGACCGTTTCTTGGTTTTCGGCGCTCCGGCGATCGAAGATGCTGAAATTCAAGAAGTGGTGGCAACCATGAAAACAGGTTGGTTGGGTACGGGCCCGAAAGTCAGGCTTTTTCAAGACGAATTCAATGCTTACAAGGGATCCCAGTACGCGGTTGCGGTTAATTCCTGTACGGCGGGACTGCACTTGAGCGTCCTCGCTGCTGGCTTGCAACCTGGGGATGAAGTCATTACTACTCCGATGACTTTTTGCGCTACAGTTAATGCGATTATTCACGCTGGAGCAACACCGGTACTGGCGGATGTAGATCCGGTGACAATGAATATTGACCCGGCTCAAGTCGAAGCTAAAATAACTCCAAAAACTAAGGCAATTTTGCCGGTTCACTTCGCCGGTCGTCCCTGCGATATGGATGCGCTTTGTTCCATTGCTAGCCGTCACAATTTGAAGTTGATTGAAGACTGCGCTCACGCGATCGAAACACAGTACAAGGGACGGAAAGCAGGCACCTTTGGCGACTTCGGATGTTTCAGCTTTTATGTTACCAAAAACATCACGACGGGCGAAGGAGGAATGATTATCGTCAAGAGTCAAGAAGATACCGACAGGCTTAACATTTTAGCGCTGCACGGTATGAGCAAAGATGCTTGGAAGCGCTTCAGCGACTCGGGTTACAAGCACTACGAAGTGGTGGAAGTCGGCTTTAAATACAATATGATGGATCTGCAAGCTGCGATCGGCATTCATCAATTAAAACGAGTCACCCCTTATTGGCAGCGGCGGGAGCAGATTTGGCAGCGCTACAACGAAGCATTTGCGGATCTGCCGATTACTTTGCCCGCAAGCCCCGAACCGGACACAATTCATGGTTATCACCTGTACACAATTCTGGTAGACGAAGCCAGAGCAGGAATCAGTCGCGACGAGTTTCTCAACGCTATCAATGCTGAAAATATCGGTGTCGGCGTACATTACATGAGTATACCGGAACATCCTGTCTATCAAAAAATGTTTGGATGGCAGACCGAAGACTATCCTCATGCTCGCTACATCGGACGTCATACAGTTAGCTTGCCGATTTCAGCAAAATTAACAGATGCAGATGTTGAAGATGTAATTGCTGGTGTTACAAAGTGTTTGGCGATCGGCAAAACTCAGAATTATATTCTGGCAACAGCAGGCTAAATTCCTGAAATAGGATGATTGCTTCGATCCTTCAGAGTCAATCATCCTACTCCTGATTCCTGACTCGTGATCTCAAATCAGGTTGCATCAAAATGATTAGCTTTATTCGTAGGTAATTGGTATCTAAACCTACCTAAAACAACCGAATACCCAGATCCCTACAGCACTTAAAGAAGTCGGGGATAAGACAGCGAGATCGCTGTTTACGTTTAATTAGGTTGACCTACTTAATGATACTGACCACTTTGAGTAATATTGCAGATTAATGTTATGTTAAAATTGAGTGCTGTATTCCCAATACATTCGACTAACCGAGGCATCAGCGGCGTATTTTTTTCAGTGTGCAAAGAATGGCAAGGCCCTGAACTGAAGGCTCGCATGGTTGTTCCAAGTTGCGATCGCGAGTGTCGTGGCCCCAATGTAGTTGAAGCAATTCCATCATTTCTGAAAAACCTATATTACCGCAGTCCTAGTCTTCCGATCGTCAAGACAGAGAAGCGTTTTCTCAAAGATCTCAAAGATTTTGATGTTGCCTACTTGTGGCCTGGTCTCTCAGTAGATATTGCAAAGAACGTTTACAAGCACAACAAGCCTATTTTTGAGGAGCAAGTTAATTGTTATCAAAGCAAAGCTAAGAGAATCCTTGACGATGCTTACTCTCGCTTGGGATTGGAACCTCAACACACAATTACCGCAGAAAGCATTCAGAATGAAAAGGAAAAACTCAAGGTAATTGATTTTCTGTTTTGTCCTAGTCCGATCGTAGCAAAATCGTTTCAAGCAGCCGGAGTTCCTGAAGAGAAAATACTTGTAACGACAGAAGGTTGGTCGCCTCAGCGTTTCCCCAATTATCAATTCCAGAAACCGCCCAAGGAGGAAGTTAACGTCCTTTTCTTGGGTTTTGTCTGCGTCCGCAAAGGGGTTCATCTGCTGTTGCGGGCTTGGGAGCTAGCTGGGATTAAGGGAACGCTGACAATTTTTGGATCGATCGAGCCTGCGATCGCTCAAACTTGCAGTCATTGGCTGAAACGTCCTGATGTAGTTCACTTTGATCATGCTGTGGACTACAGTTCTGCCTATCGCGAAGCTGACTTTTTTGCCTTTCCCAGTCTTGAGGAAGGTAGCGCACTCGTCATCTATGAGGCAATGGGTCATGGTTTGCCAATTCTTGCTTCGCCGATGGGAGGAGGCGGTATTGTGCGTGATGGCATTGACGGCATAATTCTTGAACCCTACGATACTGACGCCTGGGTGGAGGGACTGCGAAAATTATCTAATTCTCCTGATTTGCGGGCTAAGATGGGAGCCGCCGCCCGCCAGCGAGCTTTGGAGTTGACTTGGCCGCAAGTTGCTGCTAGGCGTCGAGAGCAGATTCTCCAAAAAATGAAGATCAAATAAAAACTAAATAGCCCCGGCGCTGATGTCAAAGCATTCTCCCCTGCAATATTGAACTCCGAAGTTGAGAGTTCACTCACGTAGCATATTGGAGGGGATAGGGGCGGAATTTGACGTTGAATTTCACAAACCATTACAATCTCTGGTCTTGCTACGCTCAGTAAGCCAAAGTTTCTAAAGTTTCGCGCAGATAAGAGCGAACCCGCTGATCGATGGTGACATTTTGCTGCTGACTCTCAAAATTGAGTTCTAGCTGCCAGCGTTGAAATCCTGAGCTTGCGCCGATCGCAGATTTGAGACTGCCCCAGATTTCAGAATCTTTGCAAAGCTCGATCGGCTCTACGGCTTGAGGTTCTTGTGCGATCGGTGAATAATTCGCCATATTGTTATACCTCTGTTTTAATCCCCTGTAAGGATTGAAAGCTTACCTTGACTCTCTCTATTATAGATTCTTCTCTCCAAATAGCCAACCTAAAATATCCACAACTTGCGATTAAAAATTCAATATTAAGACTATTAATAATTTCAATCTGAGCCTGGGCATTAGCTATTTTTTTGACTGCATACATTTGTCGAAAGTGAAGTAGCTTAAACTACACTTTTTTGCCTCTTTATTTTTAATTTTACTTTTTGATCTACTTTTGGGGTAGAGATGTAGCGCCGTTGATGTCAGCAGGTTCTGAGTTGACTATACTGCTGGGTGACGAATTTTTGATGATTTCTGCTGGTGGGATTGACTCTGTGGGTGCACGGGGAGTGACAGTTTTCTCGCCCGCAAAAGCAGGCAAAAGTCGATCGACTTGCCAACCTGCGATCGTAAAATCCTGCCTAATTTTTTCTAAAACATGAGGCTTTGTCGCTGCAAATTCTGATTCCGCTGTCAGCAAAACAGCCATCACACTAGCAGACACCTGCAAAAACAAATTGCTAGCTAAAAAAGCCGAAGCTGCCAACAACAATCCAGCCCACCGCCAGGAAGGAGGAAACGGAGCCACCCCAGCAGCCAGGGGAGCAAATCTGTATATCTGCCACAAAATTACTGCTAGCAAAACAGCGACAAAAAGAGCAAGTCCTTGATTTAACTTAGTTTTAAACCGAGTCAGAATCTGCTGCTGTGAAGGTGTTAAATTCTGTGGTTTCACCGCCACAACTAAAATACTAAAAATGTAAAAAGGGCGGAACAACTGCATCCAAAGCACAGGAGCAATACCTGCTACAGCCACTAAAAACACTTCTAACCAGACAGGGAGCATGGGAGAACCCACTGCGAGTCCCAGCAAGCACAGTCCGAGGAAAATCGGCAACGCAGCCGCCCCAGAAAGGTGAATCCACAAGAAAGGATCTGACCAAAAAGAACGCACTTTAATTAATTATTAGTTATGAATTTTTAATTTTTAACTTTGAGCTTTTTGGATGCACTCTTGACTCTGAAACCAGGTGCGAGGAGTAAATATTTAGCGGTCAAACCGAAGACTTCTGATCATAAATCCGGTTTCTTTCGGTAATTCTTACTGGAGTGACCGAATTTTGAATTTTAAGCAAGAGTAAAGACGATTAGGAAGTTCCTTCTGCCAACTATCAACTGTCAACTACCAACTACCAACTGCCAACTATCAACTGCCAATTGCCAACTGCCAACTGCCAACTGCCAGATGAGTTTTGGAATATTGAGTGAAGAGAATAGTTAAGAGCTAGAGGCCATTTAGTGCCCTTCACTCAAAACTTCTCTTCCAACTCAACACTCACAACTCAAAACTATTGAGATAGCGTGCGGCGCTTAGTAACCATCCGGTAGGCTTCAATCAGATCGCCATCCGCCCAGTCGCTAAACCCGCTCAAGGAAATACCGCATTCGTATCCAGTATTGACTTCCTTGGCATCTTCCTTCATCCGTTTGAGGGAGTCGAGGACACCTTCGTAAACGACATTGTTGCCGCGGCGCACCCGAACCTTACAGTTACGGACGACCTTGCCTGAGAGTACATAACATCCAGCCACAGCCCCGCGACCGATCGCAAAGACAGCACGGACTTCCACTTGACCCAGAGGTTCTTCCACCAGTTCTGGTTCCAGCAGACCTTCCATTGCCCCTTGAATGTCATCCAAGAGGTTGTAGATGATGCTGTATTCCCGCACGTCAACGCCCGCTTGGTCGGCTGCTTGGCGAGCGCCGGTAGCGAGATTAGTATTGAACCCGATAATCACACCATTACTGGCGGCGGCGAGGTCAATATCCGTTTCAGTGACTTCTCCTGGAGCAGATAGCAGCAGTCGGAGTTGAACTTCTTTTTGAGGAAGTTGAGTCAGAGCGCCGACAATTGCTTCGAGGGAGCCTTGGACATCTGCCTTCAAGATCAAGTTGAGTTCCTTAAGAACGCCTTCCTTAGCTTGTTGAGAGAAGCCGCTGAGGCTGATCCGGCCGCCTTGCAGCAGACGGGAATCTCGTTGGGATGTAGCTCTTCCGCTGGCGATCGCCGCTGCTTCTTTTTCGTTGGCGAAGACATCAAACTCGTCTCCAGCGCGAGGAACTTCCCGTAAGCCCAGCACTTCCACCGCGAAGGATGGAGTTGCTTGCTCTACATGAGCGCCCCGGTCATCGATCATTGCCCGCACCCTGCCCAGAGCAGAGCCTGCGACCACAATATCGCCCACTCGCAGAGTACCGTTCTGCACCAACAGAGTTGCCACAGGCCCTCTTGCCTTGTCGAGGTGAGCTTCAATCACCGTACCCTTAGCAGGTCGGTTGGGGTTAGCGTAGAGGTCTTCCATTTCCGCGACTGTCAGAATCATTTCCAACAGCGTATCGAGGTTTTCGCCTCGAATAGCGCTGACTGGAACCATCGTGATATCACCGCCCCAGTCATCTGCGACCAAGCCGTACTCAGTCAGCTCTTGCTTCACCCGTTCCGGCTGAGCGCCCTCCTTGTCAACTTTATTAATAGCCACGACAATTGGCACTTTTGCCGCTTTCGCGTGACTGATAGCTTCAATTGTCTGAGGTCGCACGCCGTCGTCCGCCGCCACCACCAAGATGGCGATGTCAGTAACCCGCGTTCCACGAGCCCGCATTGCTGTAAAGGCTTCGTGGCCCGGTGTATCCAAAAATACAACCTGCTGGCTCCTGCCTTCGTGTACCACATCCACGTGGTAAGCACCGATGTGCTGAGTAATCCCCCCAGCTTCTCCCTGAGCCACCTTTGTTTTGCGGATCGAGTCGAGCAACGTAGTTTTGCCGTGATCCACGTGACCCATAATCGTTACCACTGGCGGACGGCGCTGGAGGTATTCCATATCGGTGGCGTCCAGCATCTCGATCAGTTTTTCTGCTGGGGCTACCTTTTCTGGAGTTTCTACCTCTACACCCATTTCTTCGGCTACCATCCTCACCGCTGGAATGTCCAGGGTTTCGGTAATATTGACCGCAATACCTTTAGAGAACAACCGCTTAATAATTTCGGTTTCGGGAACAGCCAAAGTAACTGCTAGTTCTTGAACGGTCATCGGTCTGCTCAGTAGCAGTTTTTCTGGACGTTCTACCTTAGCTTCGGCTGTTTTACCCCGGTTGCCGCGTCCCCCGGAAGAACTAGAAGAGCTCTTATCGTGAGAAGGGCCTGGTCTCTTATTTTTGCCACTGCTGCCGGGTGCGCCCGGAGTTGGTGTTGACTTAGGTGGTGCTGGGGTTTTCGCTTTAGCTGGGCGGGCTAGGGACAGGCTGACCGTGACCGGTGCTGGCATATCCAAGCCGTTTTCTAAGTCATCGTCATCCTCGTCAATTGGTTTGAGGCGAGAACGTGCCTGCTTGACCTTTTTGGCAGCTTTGGCAGCATCTGAGTTTTCGTCATCATCTTCTTCCCAAACGACCTGGGTCTTTTTGCGAGGAACAGGCAGTGTCGGCCTGGTGAGGAGAGGAGTATCCAGCAACGGCGTATCGTCTTCGAGATCGTCTCCGTCTTCTCCTGTGGTTGCGCTGTCACCGCCCCGGCTCCGCAGCCCGGCGGCTGAAGTTGCGGGGGCAAGGCTCCGGCGTGGGCCTTGTTGGGGTCGATCGGCAAGTGCCGTTTTAACTGGCCCACCAGCACCTGGGCGAGGTCTTTGGGCGTCGCTACCTCCTGGTGCAGGTCTGCTGGGGCGGCTCGGTTTCGCCGGCGCTTCCAGAGTTTCTCCCTGTTCTGATTGTTCTTGCTCAGTTCTGGCAAGTTTCAGTACGGGCTTGTTTCCCAGATTTGGGGCGTTGCGCGTCGCCGAGTCCGACGCTCCTCTGACTGGCGGCGACGTGAGTTTTGCCCCGGGCGGCGCTGGAGGGGCGACCGGCGGGCGCTGGGTGCGTTCGGGAGCCTTGGACGACGGCGGTTGTTGAAGTGCCGCAGGTGCTTGAGCCTCGGCGGTTACTTCATCGGCGATCGCACCTACTGTTTCCGACACTGTTTCCGACACTATTTCCGACACTGTTTCTGAAGGAGCCGCCGAGACAGCGACATTTGGCTTCGACAGTACAGGTCGATTGATATTTGGTTTAGCTGGAGACTGGAGTTGTTGAGAGGCGGGCGATTTGGGAGGAGTTGCCACGGTGGCCCCAGGCTGGGTTTGTTGCTCCTCGTTGCCCGCAGGCTGGGATGAAGCACCAGCCGGCCGTACTTTTGGACTGCGTATTTCTAAAATTTGCTGCTTTTTTTGTTGGTCGTTAGGGTGAGGGCCAGATTCTCTAGATGGCGCTGCTGCTCTTTCGGTAGGAGCTGGCTTGCCGGGGGAAGAGTGGCTGGCTACGTATTTTTCCGCTGTTTTGCGAATGCGTTCTGCTTCTGATTCTGTAATTGTGCTGCTGTGGCTCTTGACTGAAATATTGAGCCGCTCGCAAACTGCCAAGATGTCTTTATTATCCAAATTTAGTTCCCGTGATAATTCGTAAATTCTTACTTTGCCGTTGTTCATCCACTCTGCCCTCTTTTGTGCCAACCAGTTTTTACATTTTGATTTTTTGTTCTAATGACGACATCATTCGCTGTGATTGATTCAGTGTCAGGAATCGGGGTTTTGGTACTCGCTCAGCAATTTTATCTAAAAGATGCAACTGGCTGAACTCTGCGGTTGTAGAATTCTCAAGTCTTTTTAGGAATTTGGAACTCTCAAGTCTGAATTTTAGCAACAGCCACAAATCCAGCTTCCAAGTTTACCTTTCCACCTTGAGGATACCTCTGCTAGTACCCTACCCTTATCTAATCTGACACAAATCTTTCCAGACTGGTGGGCCGATCGGATTGGGGTTTTAGAGCTGGCGCTACCGGTAATTACTGGTAGGGCTGCCCGCGAAGGTTTATACAGTCGAGGCCGAACTATTGTCGCTTTGGCGCCAGGTCGAGCGTAAGTCAGATGTACAGTCAGATGTGGCTAAACGCTGCCAAAGTGTTTGGTACAGTTCGTCAGACACAGGCGCTTTGAGCGATCGCCCAAGTCGATTTTTTTTCTGAGCTGCTTTGAGGCATTCGCTCGCCGGACAAAGATAAGCGGAACGACCGAGGCCGCGATCTAATTGTACCTGATGAGAAGGATAGAGCCTGACTACTCGCCAAAAAGCTTCCTTAGTACCTATTTTTCGACAACTTGCGCAACACCGGTAGTTCAGTTTCATCGGAGTAAGAAGCGGAGAGTGGGAAAGGGGGAGAGAGGGATAGTGGGGACTTTTCCTCCTTGTCTCTCCGTCAATCAAATAAGAGTGAGTGTCGCAGTTTTTAGACTGTGGCTGCGGTTTCGTCCGTGGCCGCCGCCTCTTGGGTCTCATATTCTGCGTTTTCCTCCTCGCCGTCGAAGCCTGATGATTCGTCTTCGTCTTCGTAATAGTCCCCTGCTAGTTCTTCGAGCCTGCTTGCTTCTGCTGCCAATTTGGTGTCTTCGGCGTCGCGATCGTACTTAGCAATATCTTTGATATCGATTTTCCAACCAGTCAGGCGGGCTGCGAGGCGGACGTTCTGACCTTCTTTACCAATGGCAAGACTCAGTTGGTCTTCAGCGACCAAAATGTGAGCGCGCCTGCCTTCTGGGGCAACCAAACGCACTTCATCTACTCTAGCAGGACTCAAAGCATTAGCGATATAAGTTGCGGGATCTGGAGACCAGCGGATCACATCTATTTTTTCGCCGCGCAATTCGTTGACTACTACCTGAATTCGCGATCCCCGCGCTCCGATGCAGGCTCCTACGGGGTCTACGTCGCGATCGAGAGTATCTACTGCTATTTTAGTCCGGGGGCCGACGTGCCGCGAGGGAGGATTTGCCTCTCTGGCTACCGCAACAATTCTGACTACTCCGTCTTCTATTTCTGGCACTTCGTTAGCAAACAGGTAAACCACCAAACCTGCGTCAGCTCTAGAAACAAGTAACTGCGGCCCTCTCGTGGAGCCTTCGCCTACTTTTTTGAGATAAACCTTGAATGTAGCATTTGCCCGGTAATTATCGTTGGGCAACTGTTCGCGCTTCGGGAGTTCGGCATCTACTTCGGGCTGACCGAAGCTGCTGGTAACTGCTAAAATTACCGACTGCCTCTCAAACCTGAGAACTCTGGCTTGAAGAACAGTTTCTTCTAAATCTTTAAACTCTTCTTGAATCATTTTGCGCTGTTGGTCGCGCAATTTTTGAGCGAGAACTTGTTTGGTCTGGATGGCAGCCATGCGACCAAATTCTTTTTGATTTGGTGTTACGTCTACGAGCACGATGCTCCCAGGCTGAGCTTCCGTGGCTACTTCTTGCACTTCCGAAAGTGATATTTCGTGATCGGGATTGGTGACTTCTTCGACAATAGTTTTGTTCGCTAAAACGCGGAAACCTTCTTGTTCAGCGTCCAGTTCAACATCAAAGTTGTCGAAGTATTCTTCGCTGAAGTGATCTAGTTTTTGGGTGCGACGGTAGCGCTCGTATCCTTTGAGCAGGGCTTCTCGCAAGGCTGCTTGGACGGCGTGTTTGGGTAAATTTCGCTCTTTGCTAATACCTTCGACCATTTCTTTGAGTCCTGGGAGGGGAACCATTGACATATAAAACACTCCTTTTTTTGTTTTGACAATACGTAACTGGTAATCGGTAATCAGTAATTGGTGATTTTCGAGAAAAAGTGATGACTGATGATTGATCAGTTGCAGGATAGGCTTAGGAAATCTGGGTGCTGTAACAATTTATTTATTGTGCCAATTCAACCCCGCTGCTAAAGATGTGATTCTTAAAAATTAACTCGCAGCGAAGCATTTTCAGCTTGCTGCGAGGCAATCTCAACACTCAAATCGGGCGGGAACGCACCATCCACTGCCCCTACAGCTCAAAACTCAAAACTCAAAATTGACCTTTACTACTCCTTTCCTTCGTCTAGTTCAACTTTGACAATCTGAGGGCGGGGAATTTTAACCGATCGCCCTTTTTGATTGAGATAAACAGTTGTTTCGTCCCGGCCCACAAGTAGTCCTTTCCACTCTTTGACTCGCGAGTCCGGTTCGGTGGTTTTGACTGTGATGGGGAAACCTTTAAAAGTAATGAATTCTCGATCGCTACTGAGCAATCGGGATATTCCGGGACTGGAAATCTCTAGCACGTAGGCGTCGGGTATGATGTCGGCTGCGTCTAACTCGGCTTCGAGAGCTGTGCTCATCCGCTGGCAGTCGGCTAAACCTGTGTCTTGCTCGATGTTGCGGATGTCTACCCGCAAGACGGGGGGATTTTGGTTGGTGTGAAACACTGCTCCCACTACTTCCAATCCCAGTGTTTCCGCAACGGGGGTAGCTAAGTCAATGATTTGTGGGATTAGGGGATGAGTCATATCGAATATTTAAGTTAACACTCCTGAACTCGGACACGGGCAAGGAAAAATCAGGTGTTGAGATTGCTTTGCTTTGAGGTGGTTTTATTGGGTTGCTGCGACTTTCGTCTTCAACTTTGGGACTTAGCCAGCATCCCTGCTGGGAATCTCAAGCGGGGGAATTATCCCTACTGGATCAGTCTTCAACTGGCAAGTCTGACGCCCAGCTCTCTTTTCCTGCGACTAATGCAACAAAAAAAGTGGGCTTGACCCACTCCTAGGTAAAACAATTTCTTCCAAGAAGTTTGAGACCTGCTTCCGATCGAAGTGTGCCTCATTTTTCATTTTAGCTCGATCGCCCGCCCCGTGACAAACCGATCGCCATCGGCGGACTGTCCGAGGGCAGAAGGGGAGAGCTGACAGGGGGAATAAGGACGACTTGATCACCGTTTTGGAGTGGGGCGAGGGCAAATTCCTGGTGGATACCGAAGCTGGTGCGATCGCCCATAGAACCGTTGGCGGCACTCACACGGTCTAGGACTTGCGATACGGAGGTTTCTTTGGGAAATTCTAATTTCAGTTCGGACAAGCCCTCTGCTTCTTGATAGGGGGTGAAGAGCTTGAGAGTGATGGTGATTGGTAGATTCGACATGGGCGATCGACAAATTAACGGTATATTGACAAAAAAGCCAAACTAAGATTCACCATAAAAAAATCCCCTTTACTAATGCCGAATAGGAAGCTCAATTACAAACTCTACCCCCCATTGGGGCGAGGAAATGCAGGTCAGCGTACCACCATGTTTTGCTTCTACAATCTCACGGCTAATCGACAAACCTAAACCTGTCCCTTTACCCACTGATTTAGTAGTAAACATCGGCGTGAATAAATGCTGCATTACTTCCTGAGTTATCCCAACCCCATTATCAGCAATCCGAATCACCACTCTGTCATCCTGAAGCATTTCAGTGCAGATCCGAATCTGTGGACTGTCATTGCTTTGTTTCTTTTCCCCGCACAGCGGACAACTAATCGTAGACTCTTCTAAAGCATCAATTCCATTCGCCAATATATTCATAAACACCTGATTCAGTTGCCCCGGATAACACTCAACTAGGGGCAATTCGCCATACTCTTTAATCACTGCAATTCCTGGGAAACTTCCTTTAGATTTCAGCCGATGCCCTAAAATTAATAACGTACTATCTAGCCCATCGTGAATATTCACTGGCGTTAGTGTCGATGTATCCAACCGAGAGAAATTACGCAGTGACATAGAAAGATTGTAAAGTCGCTCTGTTCCCACCGCCATTGAATCAATAATTTTTGGCAAATCTTCAACAATAAAATCTAACTCAATCTCCTGGGACTTATCCTCAAATTCTGATGTCGAAGTAACGTTGTGCTGGCAAAGCCGAGTCATCCCGATCAAATCGGCAATATATTCCTTGGCAATAGGGATATTATTGGAGATAAAACTAACTGGATTGTTAATTTCGTGAGCCACCCCAGCTACAAGTTGACCAAGGCAAGCCATCTTTTCACTTTGAACGATTTGCACTTGAGCTTTTTTAAGATTATCCAAAGCTTGAGAAAGTTCAGCCGTTCGTTCTTCTACCCGTTTTTCTAACTCCTGCGCGAACTGATGTAACGCTGCTTCTGCTGCGAGCCGGTCTTCTATTTCCCGTTTGAGAAGCAGATTTTGATCTGCCAGAATTTTAGTAAGAGAACGCAGTTTTAAATGGAGGTTGACGCGAGCTAACACCTCCTTTTGTTCAAAGGGCTTAGTAATGTAATCCACAGCCCCTAGATTAAATCCTTTGACCTTATCTCCTATGTCAGAAAGAGCCGTCATAAAAATTACCGAAATTTCGCTTGTCAACGGACTTCCCTTCAGCCGATGACAGGTTTCAAAGCCGTCAATTCCTGGCATCATCACATCTAACAAAATCAAATCAGGTTGACTATATTCAGCCTGTTCGATCGCAGTTTCGCCATCAGTTGCTACCAATATCTCCCATCCAGAACCAGTTAAAGCTTCAGAAAGCACGTCGAGATTGCTAGGATTATCATCGACGATTAAGATGCTACTTGTTTCCCTATTTGCTGCCTTCATTCTTTTTCTATCCTGTGGGATGTAATAAACTCTTTGATTTTTTTGACCTGATAGCCTTGCGCTAACTGGCGCAGCTCAACAGCAAAGGACACAAATTTCTGATCCAACTTCTCTAGATGCTCGCTGCGCTTCACAATTCCTTTCACGTTGCCTCTCATCGCCAGTTCAAATAAAAGTTCAATTTCTCCTGGCGGGGGAGCCACTACAGATTTCGATTCAGAAAGTGATTGAGGATCAGAGGAAAGGGGAATTGTGCTGCTTTGTTCCTTTTTTTTCTCATATATCCATTCAATTTTCAAATATTTTTGCAACATTTCAAATAGCTGTTCTGCCTGCACGGGCTTACCGAGAAAATCGTTGGCTCCACCCTCCAAACTTTTATGTTGATCCGTAGCAAACACACTGGCAGATGAAGCAATGATTGCCACGTCTTTATAGTGTGACAAATTTCCGATACGGCGCATCATCTCAAAGCCATCCAACACTGGCATCACCAAGTCAGTGATAATCAAATCGAACTGAAACTCTTCTACTTTTTCTAAACCCTCTTGACCGTTTTTAGCTTCGGTTACTTCAAAGCCGAGGGGTTCCAGGAGATTGACAATGACGGAGAGGTTTTCCCATTTGTCATCCACAACCAAAATTTTCTGCTTTCTACCTTGGTAGCCAACCAGCTTTCTTTGCTTGGCAATCGTGGCTGTATTTTCCCAATCTGCCGCTTCCAGTAAATCCAAATCTAGCCAAAAAACACTGCCTGCTGCTGACTGACTTTTTACTTGAATGGTACTACCCATCATTTCAACAATTTTCTGGCTAATTGTTAAACCGAGCCCGGTTCCTTCCGCCTGACGCTTGCTGTCTCCTACCTGTTCAAAAGGCAAAAATATTTTTTTTACTTGTTCTAGTGTCATGCCAACACCAGTATCTTCAATTTGAAACCGAATTTTGTGAATTGGTGAGGCTGGCTTTTGCTCATTGCTTTTTACCTTTTCACCTGTCCCCTTTTCCAGATATTCTATCTTAAAAGTCACCCCTCCAGAGTCGGTAAACTTAATTGCATTGCTCAGTAAGTTAATGAGTACCTGTCGCAACCGTTTTTCGTCAGCGTGGATGCCACGAGGCATTTCAGAACTGGGTAGATACACAAAAGCAATTCCTTTTTGTTCGGCTCGGATGCGGCAGATTTCCGCGACTCCCTGCAAAAAGAAAGGAAAATGGAAATCTTTCGCGTACAGTTCCAATTTCTGGGCTTCAATTTTAGCGAGGTCTAAGATGTCATTGATCAGGGTTAGCAGGTGGGAACCACACTTGTGAATAATACTGATGCCTTGGAGTTCCTTCGGAGCCATCGTTTTTGAGCGTTCTAGGATTTGAGCGTATCCTAAAATTCCATTGAGTGGCGTTCTCAATTCGTGACTCATATTCGCTAAAAATTCACTTTTAGCTTGGTTGGCACTATCAGCGATTTGTTTGGCTTCCGTCAGTTCGGCGGTGCGTTCTTCTACTCGGATTTCTAGCTCGGAATTGGTCTTGGCTAGCGCCTCAAAGGATTCGCGCAACTGTTGTGCCATCAGGTTGAAAGACTGAGCCAGAACTTCTAGTTCTTTTATGCCTTTTACCTCTACATTTTTCTCTAAGTCTCCACTGGCGATCGCTCTAGAAGCTGCGCTCAAACGGAGAATCGGGCTGGTAATCCAGCGTGCGGTTAAGATTCCCAAAACGGTAGCTAGCGCCAAGGCTCCCAAACACAACAAAATGGTGGTCTGGGTATTGGCGTTAATTTGATCCATGAAGTCGCTTTCAGGAACTACGACGACGATCAGCCAGTCCAATCCTCGGCTATCCTGAAAGGGCATAACTTGGAGGAATTGCCGCTGGCCGGCGATCGTAAAATCTATTTGCTGAGATTTGCTAATTTTAGTGAGGTCGCCAAAGTGTTCTTTTAACTGTGCTGTTGTCAGCCGAATTAAATCATCTCTGCTATCTAAAGCATTCAGGCGATCGAGCTTGTCATTGTTGGTGATAAATGCTTCTTTGAGAGTTGAACTGGCTACTAGGAGTCCAGAACGTTCCATAATGAATGTCTGTCCTGAACGACCGATGTTTAAGCTGTGCAGGAAGTCACTGAGGAAAGAGATCAGAAAATTAGCAACGAATACCCCGCGCAGCTCGCCACTTTCGTCATAAACTGGATGTCCGGCAGGAAGGGAGAGCGTTTTCTGACCTGTAAGCGAAAAAATTTCGCTCCATCTGGGCTTGCCTAAGCGTACACTGTCTTTATACCATGAACGGCTGAGTATATTGTAGTTGCGGGAGATTTTTAAAAGCTTCGTTTGATTGCCTTTGCTATCAGATTCATAAATATGAAGTTCATTCCGATGCTCTTTGTCTGCTATTTTAAAAACTACTTGGCCATTCTCTTGGCGTTCAATGGCAATGAACTCTCCAGTTTTAGTCGCAAAACCCATATTGGGCAGAGAAGGAAAAACTTGAATTTGCTCCCACAAATAGCGCTCTGCACTCTCTAAGTCGTCGGGATTTAAGTATCCTAGTCGAATCGCATTGGCATTCAGTTGATTAACGCGAGGGGCTGTATCTAGGTATGTGTTGAGCTGCTGATGGATGCGGGCCGTAATTTCACTCCGCAACTGGCTAGCAACTTCGTTGACTGCTTTTTGCCCGTTGCGTAAGGATAGCCAGCCTGTTAGCCCGACAGCAGCAAAGATTTGCACGACGAATGGCAATACCAAAATCAGGCGAAGTGACAGCTTTTTTTGAGAACGGTTTGACAGAAAAGTGGTTGGAGATGTGTGTGACATTGATTGGTGTTACCCCTAGGGTAACGAGTTGGCTGAAAAATCTCAGTGGATTTAGTGAAATGAGGCTGAGGCAATATATATTGAAAAGCAATCTATAATAGTTATTGAAAATTTTTAGACAGTAACTTGCTTGAACAAGCATGGCTCCTGACGTGTTTACTATGAAATCGTTATAATTATAGCTTACTAAAGATGCACGCCTGATTTTTTCACGAGTATTTATAAAAAATTTTATCCTTGACAAAAGCAGTTAGCAATCATATCTAATAGATTACTTGGTTTAGAGCTATTTGTAGTAGTTTTTAACTTTACTTTACAGATTGGCCTTGAAAAGTATAATTTCATTAAACTTACATATAAATTGATATAATATACGTCTAAAAATTTGATCCCTCTCTCGCTAAAAAAATGACACGCCAGGCCGCTGAGAACCCTAACGGCGGTCTAACTAACTACCGCGCTGAAGATTTGATGCACAACCCTGCCGATGACTCTCGTAGACAATGCCGATCGCACATGAAAGTTTACAAGTCCAGCAAGTTTCATTTGCAGGAGTTACAGCAGGGTAATTGCTAATTACTAATAGCGGAAGAAAAAAATAAGTAATGCGGTGCAGCAGATACAGCCGACTAGAAGGATTCGATCGCCATGACAAGTCGCCGTTATGCCCTACGGGATGAACAGTGGAAAAGGATCAAAGATTTGTTGCCGGGATGTGAAGGTTATTTGTGTTCGACAGCCTGCCTACAATCGGTTGTTCGTGGAAGCGGTGTTGTACCGCTACCGAGGGGGCATTCTGTGGGGAGACTTGCCCTAACGCGGGGCTATCCGTTGCAATTCTTTGGCTTGTTCTAAAATTTTCTCGAAGTCTTCTTCGCTCAACCGCTGGATGTAGTTGATTTTGAACTCTTCTAGGAAGTCGCATAGCAAGATTTGTATTTCTTGCCAGGTTTGCTGCTGTTGCAGTTCGGCTCCCAAAGCTTGCCCGAAATGTTGGACTAGCTGGCTTGAGAGTTTAGTACCTACGGGGTCTTCGCTGGCGATTTTAAAGGCTTCGTAGGCATCTTGGGGGCCGATGGTGACTAATTTGGAGAGTTCTGCAACTAATTGCTCTGCTAGTTGTGCGGGCAGGTTTCCCAGTCCGGGTACTTGCTTCCATCCTTGATAGAGGGGGGATTGTTTGAGAAACATTTCTATATTGTAACGAAGCAGGGCTTCTAGGTCTGGCTGGAGTTGGGGTAGGACTTTGTAGACGGTGATTTGGACTAGATGGGTGACGATCGCTTCTATTTCATTGATATTGTTGATGTCTAGATAGCGCTGTTTTTGAGATTGAAAGAGTTGACGAGTGAGTTCGCCTGTGGTAATTGATTGTTGCATCTGGTTGATGAGTTGAATTACTACTACTTCGGTCAATTCTTGGGCGAAGTTGGCGACGAAACCCCGGCTGATTTGGGTGCGTATGGGTTGGAGGTCGGGCATTTTGGCTTGGTGGATGCGAATTGTGACGGGTAATACTCGCAACAGGCGCCAGAATGGGAGGAGCAGGAATATGTCGTACCATCGCCAGAGCATGGCTGCTCGCCAAGTGACGCTGCGGTGGCGGCGGCTGATCAAGTAGGTACGGGCTAGAAATTCGATCGCGAATATGGCAATAAATGGCAGGTCGATTTGCCAGAACTTGTCGGTAAATTCGCCGTTTTCTCCGATCTCACGGTAATAGTTGATGGCGATTAATGGCTTGATTTTGGCGTCAAACCAAGTGATTTCTTGTTGCCAGCCTTGTTTGCTTAAATACTCAGGGCTCCAGAATGTTTTGAATGATTGTTTTGCGGATTGTTGCGGATTGGGGGTGCGATCGCGCATCCGGTCTTTAATTTTTTCTAGGGTGCCGCTTTTTGATGCTACTCGAAACGGATCTTCGTCGATCATGTTCGCGCTTAGATTGTTTATTTCCTGCAATTTGGCTGCTACTTGGGGAGAGGGCAAGCCTGTTTGCACTACTTGATTTTTTAATTCTTCTAAGGTTTCTAGATATTTCTGGGTTTCTCTGTGGGGTGTAATTCCTTTAAATGGGTCGTATATTTGGGTGAGGACTGGTAGTTGCCGGAAGTAGAAATTTCGCCCAGGGACGTAACTTATGTCAAATAATACTAGGCTTAAATTCCCTAGGGCAAGCACTGCCATTAACCGCTCGAACCAGGGTACTTTGGGTGATTTTTTGTTGCGGGAGTTGGGAGTTTGAGATGGCTGTAGTTTTGGTGTCACTGGCAGTTCCTAATTAAGTAGACGGAGCGCAATAAATGTAACTGGTAATAGCTGAAAAAAGGAAACAGCTTAAACTAGCTGATTGTCGCGATCGCGATCGGATGGCGATCGAGCAAGCTAGTATTTATTTTAACCTGGGGAAAGTTGGGTAGTTTGGGATTGTTGATTTTGCAGGGTTTGGTAAACTTTTATACTTGTCAAATATTAAGGTCGATTCCCCACGGGATAGCTTCGCCGCGCGAACACAGGTGGCAGCCGCAGATCCCGTTCGTCTGATTCTCTCTGTCAATAAAATTATATCTCAGGCGGAATCCTCAGTTTTTTTTTCGGCGTTGCAGAGCTAACTGAGCTGGTAATAAATTACTATTTCTGTTTGATCTGCTGGCTATTTGACCCCTAAATTAAATCTATTGCGCCGATCGCAGTTTAAGCTTAGATTTGGACTTCGAGTTTGAGGTCAAACCCTCAACAGAGGTATACTTGCTCAGGGACAGTCTGGCGAGAGCGCCCGCGCGTGCGATCGCCCCTGATAGCTGCCACCTCCGTAAGGTAAGGTTCGGGATCTCGCCTCCACAAAAACCAGCTAGCGATCGGACTCTTGAATAAAATGACACCCTGAGTATAATTTTGTTCGCATTTTTTTAATATATGACATACTGCCTTAATCTCGATTGCCCAAGAGACAAGCGTCAGAACCCACCAGGCACAAAGTATTGTCTTAATTGTGGTTCCAAGCTGCTGCTAAAAGACCTTTATGCAGCAACTGAACCACTGCGCGATGGAGGATTTGGCAGGACTTTTAGAGCTGTCAATCATGGAAAATTTGAAGAATTGTGCGTTATCAAACAGTTGTCGCCACCGCAGGAGTTTCAGCGGAAGCCCGCTCATTTTAAAAAGTATGTTCGACTGTTTGAACAAGAGGCAAGGCGGCTTTACGAACTGAAACACCCACAAATTCCTCAGCTAATTTCTTATTTTGAGGAAGATGGGCGATTGTATTTGGTGCAAGAATTTATTGATGGCAATAATTTAAAGGATGAGTTGGAAAAGTACGGTGCTTATAGCGAAATTAAAACTAGGGAACTGCTGTTAGATTTGTTGCCTTTGCTGAATTTTGTTCACGAACGCAATGTCATTCACCGGGATATTAAGCCGGAAAATGTGATCCGCCGCAATCGCGATCGCAAGTTGGTGCTAATAGATTTTGGGGTGTCCAAACAGGTAGTAGCTGAGGCTCCGACCAAAACGGGTACTAAGTTGGGCACTCCGGGTTATGCAGCTCTAGAACAGCGACATGGTATGGCTGTTCCGGCTAGCGACCTTTACAGTTTGGGGGTGACTTGCATTCGCTTGCTGACTTCTGTTATGCCTTATTTGGATATCTACGGGGACATTCACGATGACCTTTACGATCCGCTCGAAGGTCGCTGGCTTTGGAGGGAGGCTTTGCCGAAAGGAACCAAGATTAGCGAGGATTTAGGTCAGATTTTAGATAAGTTGATTCAGGAATATGTGAAAGACCGCTACAAGTCTTCTATGGAAGTGTTTGAATTTTTAAAACCTGTTGTTGTTGTTCCACCTGATTTTCAATTGCAGCAGGCAACAGTTCTTAGTCCTTCTTTACCGACCCAACCTGTGACTCAAAATCCGCTAGTTTCTGTTAATTTAGAATCAGAAAAAGGGATTGATTATTCTCGGCTGGAAAGGCTGCTGGCTGCTAAAAATTGGCGGGGTGCTGATGAGGAAACTTCTGTAAAAATGCTGGAAGTGATGCAGCAAGTTTCGAGGGGTTATTTGAGTGAGGAAGATATTAGGAAGTTTCCGGCTAAGGATTTGCAGACGATTGACCAACTTTGGGTACGCCACAGTCACCGGAGGTTCGGTTTTTCTGTGCAAAAGGGTTTGTGGGTTAAGTCGGGGGGAAAGGCTGGTGTTTATGATGCTACAGTTTGGGAGAAGTTTGGCGTTCGAGTGGGCTGGTGGGTTAACAATCAGTGGGTATACTATTCTGAACTGAATTTTACTTCTAAGGCAAAGCCTGGACATTTGCCGGGAGGGACTGTTTTTGGATGGGAAGGTGGGGTTTTGTGCGGTGTTTTGGGTTTGGGTGGGATCTGGTTTTTGCTGTCGCGGCGAGATTTGTAGGAAGAAGGAAGAGGGAAGAAGGAAGAAGGAAGAGGGAAGAAGGAAGAAGGAAGAGGGAAGAAGGAAGAGGGAAGA
>NZ_JAUBVX010000084.1:0-20963 GCF_036706065.1 Microcoleus sp. A2-C3
GACCCAGTTGCAAAACTGCGACCACAGATTGGCGCTTTCGCGCTGCTGTAAGGTTGCTGTCATTGTTTTATGATTGCTTTATTTGGTTTTCAACGTTCGTGACGGATTTGTGTTCCGCCATGTAAATAAACATAAACCTTTTATTTCAATTTGTAAAGGCCCTTTAAGCACATTTTTTGTAATGAGTGTTATAAGCATAGCTAATATAACGCTGTGATGGTTGCTGTATAAGGAAAATAAAAGCAGGCTGGAGAATTTGCGGGCGATCGCACCAACAAAAAAAATGCTCATAATTTAGCTGGTAACCAGATTCGGGACAGGCATGAGTGTTAAGATACATGAAGTAGTGCGATCGCCAACCGCAAAACTCACATTGAGAGATACATATATGTTGTTGGTCAAGTTCGATCGATAAAAGTCCCAACCAATGTCCCGCACCATCACCTACAGCCCCGCTTATACTCTGGTTCCCACCTACGAGTGTTTCAACCGCTGCACCTATTGCAATTTTCGGGTTCAACCGCTGCAAAGTCCTTGGCTGACACTTCCAGAAGCAGAAACACAGCTTAAGTTGCTGCTTCCTCAAGGTGTAATTGAAATTCTGATCCTCAGCGGCGAAGTACATCCCCAGAGTCAACGGCGCAAAGCTTGGTTTCAGCGGATTTACGATTTGTGCGAACTGGCACTTAGTCTCGGATTTTTGCCGCATACTAATGTAGGGCCGCTCAGCTTTGAAGAGATGGCGCTGTTAAAACAGGTGAATGTCTCGATGGGGCTGATGCTAGAACAGTTGTCCCCCGATTTGTTACAAACTGTTCACCGACACGCACCGAGTAAAGTGCCGGCGCTGCGGCTACAACAGCTAGAATTGGCCGGGGAATTACAGATTCCGTTTACAACAGGTTTGCTGTTGGGAATTGGCGAAAGTGAGGCTGATTGGATTGAGACTCTGGAGGCGATCGCCCGGATTCATTCGCGCTACAATCACATTCAAGAAGTTATCTTGCAGCCTCACAGTCCGGGAAATCAGCAAAGTTGGGACGGTGAAGTTTTTGATGCTACAAAAATGCCACAAGTAATTGCGATCGCCCGCAGCATTTTACCTGCTGAAATTTCCCTGCAAATCCCGCCAAATTTAGTTGCACAGCCGGAAATATTGCTGGCTTGTTTAGAAGCCGGTGCGACAGATTTAGGCGGAATCGGGCCATTGGATGAAGTTAATCCCGATTATCCTCACCTGCAACATCAAATTTTAACAGAAATTTTAGCAGCAGCCGGATGGCAACTCGTGCAGCGTTTGCCTGTTTATCCTCAGTACGATAACTGGCTGCCGCAAACATTACAAACTGCTGTCAAACAATGGAGAGTTAGTCGGTTAACGGTTAACGGTTAACGGTTAACTGTCAACTGTTAACTGTTAACTGTCAACTGTTAACTGTCAACTGATTGAGCTTTTAAATCAAAGAACCGCCGCCATCAATCCAGACTTCAGTACCTGTGATAAAACTGGAGGTATCGGATACCAGAAATAACACTAATTTCGCGATATCTAGGCTCGAACCAGCGGTATTATCAGTCAAAGGAATCATATCTTGAAGGCAATCGCGGTCAACTGGAATGCGATCGAGATGGCGCTTAACAGTGCTTTCATTGATCCCAGTCAGCACCCCGCCCGGACAGATAACATTGACTCTGATGTGGCTGGCAGAAAGTTCTAGCGCCAGCATTTTTGCTAAAGCTACTTGGGCAGCTTTGCTGCAAGCGTAAGCTGTAGCGCCAACTTTTTTGAAGCTTCTTGTACCATTAATCGATGAGGTAATCACAATCGAACCTCCTTGTTTTTTTAAATAAGGAACTGCATATTTTACAGTCAAAAATGTTCCCGTCAGATTGGTGTTAATTGTCTGTTCCCACTCATCGAGTGCTATCTCTTCTACCGGCGACCAGATACCGTTAATCCCCGCATTGGCGAACACAATATCAATTCTTTGATATTCGTCAAAAATTGTTTGAAATGCCTGCTGCATTTGCCCAGAATGCCCCACATCTGCGGCAATTGCCAGCCCGCTGCCTCCTTCATTGATTAGTTGGCGGACTGTTTCTTGCGCCGTTTCTAAAGTTAAATCGATAATCGCAACTTTTGCGCCTTCCTTGGCCATTAACATTGCTGTTGCACGACCAATTCCCGACCCGCCGCCGGTAATAACGGCAACTTTTTCTGCAAGTTTCATATTTTTTTATGTAAATATTTTTGGGGCGACGCCTATAAATATAAGTATAGAGAGAGAGGACTGAAGTCATCACTACGAATAGGCTTGACTCATCAAAAACAGCTAAGTAAAAATTTGTTTGATGCGATAATTATAGCGGTAAGGTGCGCCTCGCGCACCCTACTTTAGACAGAGGATTCCGTCAAGATTACCGTCATATTTACTGCTGCGGAACCCAGACAGAAACTGAACCGGCGTTACACCTAAAATCTGCCCAACCATCGTCATTAGTTACGATGGGTTCTTTGACGTGCTCCATGATGTCAATATAAGTTCGATTAGGCTGTCCGACTTCCATAAACTTAGTGCCATCGCCTCCGTTACTTAGTACCACAGCCATGCCACCAGGGTGTTCTTCATTTCCGAGTCGCGTCCAGCCAATTGTGTTAGCGTGGTCGAAGTAATCGTATTGATTGCCGTAGGAATAAGTTTGGCGCGCCCACAACAATTTATCCAAAATCCACTGATGTTTGTCTAACCAAATCTCGTATTCATTGCCATCGTTTGCTGTATCTTTATAGTGATCGCCGTAATAATCCGGGTAAAAAATACAGGGATATCCTTCACGCCGCAGCAGGATTAAAGCGTAAGCAAGCGGTTTAAACCAAGACTCGACAACTGATTCTAACGATTGCAAGGGTTGAGAATCGTGGTTGTCAACCAAAGTAACGGCTAGAGTTGGTTGCTGTTGAACGAGGGTGCCGTCAAAAATTGTTCGCAAGTCGTAGCTGTTGCCGGCTTTGCTAGCAGCGTGGAAGTTATAGTGGAGTGGCGCATCAAATAAGGATACTTTACCGTCCGTTGCTTGGATGAAGTAGTGCAAAGCTTCCACTTCATAAGACCAATATTCGCCGACGGCAAATAGGTCGCGTTTGGCATAGTTACGGACGTGTTCCAACCACTCTTGAAAAAATCCTGCTGCTACGTGTTTGACGGCATCAAAACGAAATCCGTCAACGTTTGTTGTATCCACATACCACTCGCCCCAGTATTTTAATTCCCCGGTGACTTCTGGGTTGTCCATATCTAAGTCGCAACCCATGAGGTAGTCAAAGTTGCCTTTTTCTAGGTCTACTCCCTCATCAAATTCTTTGCCTTTTAGCAGGTAAACTGCATGGGTATCAGTGTCGTAAGCGTTGTAATCAATGGCGTCAAAATGCCACCAATGCCACTCCATACTAGAATATTTTTTGTCGCGGCCGGGGAAAGTAAAATGCGTCCAAGCCTTGATTTTTTGATATTCGCCTATTGGGGCATTCCGGTTATCCATATCGAAGGGTGTGGCTTCAGCTTCTTCTTCTTCATCGGCACCTAATTTGTGGTTGAAGACGACATCGGCATAAATCCGAATTCCTGCATCTTGGGCAGCTTTGATTGCACGCAAATACTCATCTTTTGTACCGTATTTAGTGCGTACTGACCCTTTTTGGTCGAATTCGCCTAAATCGAATAAGTCGTAGACACCATAGCCGACATCCATACCGCCGCCCGTTCCTTTATAAGCGGGTGGCAACCACAGAGATGTAACGCCAATTTTAGCTAAATCTTTTGCTGATTCTGCTAGCTGATTCCACAGGTTTCCGTCGTCGGGGGTGTACCAGTGGAAATACTGCATCATGACGCCATTGACTTCAGACATATTAAGTTTTTCCTGTTTTTTAAAGTTGCCCGATTTATTGTTGTTAGTTGCCGATCGCTCTAGCTATTTCTGCAATCTACGGTCATTACAAATGATAAAATATATGAATGAATAATAAAATATATCTTTTGACAGATTGACAATTTTGTACATTGTATAGAAATATTTTTTAGCATATGTAACAGCGCAAAAAATATGTTCTAGGGCTTGTGATTATGCGATCGCAAACCTGCTTGATATGATGTCAGCTTGAACGCAGACAATTAAATCGGTTTTTACTGAGGATAAATTGGTTTGTAGTGAGGACTTCAGTCTTCTGAGTTTTGAGGCGGACACAAGTCCGAACGATCGAACTTGGTAACGGTTATTTTACGGAAAATAAGATGATTCTTCGATTGGGTCGATCGCACAATCACCTCTTAACTGTAAAATATCAAGATTTTGCAGGTTCTCCGGCTACTCGCTCAATCTTAGTATCCCAAGTACCGTCGATCGCCAATTCGAGCAATCTAAATCCGGGCCCGATGGTGTCGAGGACAATCGGAGAGGTTTTGGGTAACAGTTGTATGCAGGTACTGGGCGCGCCCAAGTAGGAAACTCCGCCTCGCTGTTGGTGAAATTCTTGATGAATATGGCCGCAAAGGACGATTTTTATTTGAGGGTATCGATCGACAATTGCGAAAAATTCATCGGCATTGTGCAGCATCATGCTGTCCATGATCTCACAGTCGATCGCCAGCGGATGATGGTGCAAAGCAATCGTAACAAATCGATCGCCCGTTTGTTGCAGTTGAGAATCCAGCCAATCCAAACTCTCTGGGGAAAGCCGCCCGCCGTCGCATCCGGCTTCGACACTCGAAAGCAGCAGAAATTGCCAGTTTCCCAAGTGAAATGATTTTTCTGGGGAAATTGGCGGCTTATCTAATATTTCCGCCATAACTGGAATGTTGTCGTGGTTTCCCGGTATCCAGTAGGCGGGAATTCCCAGGGGGGCGATGAGGGAGGCGAGGCGCTGGTAGGATTCGGCTGTTTCGTCTTGGGATAAATCCCCTGTCAGCAGAAGTAAGTCGGGCGGCGGCTTTATCTGTTGCAGGCGATCGAGAACTGTTTCGAGGGTGCGGGCTGTTGAGATCCCTTTCCATTGTCTATCGATCTGTCCAAACAAGTGAGTGTCGGTGATTTGGGCGACTCGGAGGGGAGAAACTGGTGTCATGGCGGCTGTTGCGGGCGAAGCGGAGGCGATCGAGCTATTTCTAATGTAGCCTGGGATGGGGTTGTGGGGGCGATCGAACTTTGGGCGATCGAAATTTTTTAGAGATATGTTGAAATAATCAGGATTTAGTGTATTATCGTATAACGTCAATTTTCAGACGTAACGGCGGCATAGCCAAGTGGTAAGGCAGAGGTCTGCAAAACCTCCACCCCCAGTTCAAATCTGGGTGCCGCCTTTTTTAATTATCGGACACACATTAGGGACACGACACTGCCGTGTCCTCTATTGCATCAGATTTAAAAATGCCACAATGCCATGATTGCGAATTCAAATAAACCCGGTTTCTTCGATAAACCGGGTTTATAAAACGCTTTCAAATTATTCTGATGTTAAAATAATGTTAGAACATTGGAGGTTTTCCCATGATTCAAGCGATATCAAAATTAATAACGTTCGATGACTTTTTGGAGTGGAAACCAGAAAACGGACGCTATGAACTACGTAACGGAGTTATTGTTGAGATGCCTAATCCAACTGGTAAACATTCAGTAGTCGCAGGTTTCCAGGCGCTAGAATTTGGTTTTGAAATTAGGCGTTTACAACTTCCTTATTTTATTCCCAAGGAATGTACAATTAAATTCAGCGATAACTTAGGCTACGATCCAGATGTGATTGTATTAGATAAACAAGCCGTAGAAGTCAATGAGTCTCGATGGGAACGAGAATCAGTTATTACTCAGGGAGATTCTGTTAAGTTAGTGGTGGAAGTAGTCAGCACAAATTGGCGCGATGATTATGCACATAAGATGATCGAATATGAAGCATTAGGCATTGCTGAATACTGGATTGTCGATTATTTGGGTTTGGGAGGTAGCCGTTATATTGGTTCTCCTAAACAGCCTACTTTGTCGGTTTGTCAGTTGGTAGATGGTGAGTATCAGATTAAGCTATTTCGGGGAGATGAGAGAATTGAGTCAGTGGTATTTCCAGAGTTGAATTTGACGGCGCAGCAAATTTTTAATGGCGGGTAAGGAAGCCTGGTTTCTCTGCATTAAACCCGCAGTCCAGCAGGGGTTGAAACCCCTGCCTCAAAGCGAAAGTCCTCGGTCGAGGACTGATGATTTCTTTAGTCCTCTTGAGAGGACTTTCGCTATTAGCCAGGGAATTAATTCCCTGGCGGACTTTCGGGTTAAGTTACCATATATCGGCACTGCGATGTCCCGTATTTTCTAGAATCGCAAACTACTTATCTCATCAAAATCGACCAACCAGAAACCTCAGACAAACCTCAAATACCACAAATCAAGTAATTTGTCAATTAAAACTGAGCAACAAGGCCGCTAGATAGGAAAATTAAATAATTCTTGCATTTTAGCTGGTGCTGCTTGAATTTGTGGTACAAATGAGCCAATAAAGAATGTTGAAGGTCACGCCTCATGGATGAAAACCGCCTCCCATCTTACATGAATCTGATTCAATTGCTGCTGAGTTGTCCGGCTGGCAAAGAAATGGAACTATTGCAAGAGCACTCAGAGTTAATAGACTCAGGCTTGATTGAAGTGATGCAGCAAGAGGCGAGTCGGATGGCGGCGGATGGCGAACAAAGGGCGGCTATTTTGCAGCAATGGGCTCAACTTAGTCAATCTTTCGCTCAAGGGCGCAATCATACCCATCTGATATTGATTCAGGCGCTGCTGAATTGTCCCGATGGGCAGGAAAATGAAATATTAAGAGCTAACGACTCACTGCTTGATGGAAAATTAATCATATTAATGATGGCAATCTCAGCCAAGTCAAAAGCAACTAATGATCTCGATACTGCAAACAAGTTGCGAGATATTGCTGTAATAATTACTTGTTCTATAGATATAGAACGATGGCTTGCTTATAGAAAGCTGAGCTTAGCTTTGCTTAGATGTCGGAGTGATGAAGAAACTGATATCCTCACAGCTAATCCAGACTTGATAGATCTTGGCTTAGCCAGAGAGATGGAAATAATCGCACAAGACCTAGCAACAATAGGTGAGAGTAAAAAAAATATCTTTTTTAAAGAACTTAGTTTTAGAATAGGTGTAATTTCTCAGATAGTGGAATTTTGTGGTAGGCAATCGCAGGTTATTGATCAATGTATTGCTTTAGACAAAATGATTATTACTACCATGAATAGTGATGGGAATTTACACCAGGTTTATCAAGTATTAGAAAATAATTTAAATAAACTAGATGATAGCTTGGGTAGGATGTTCGGAATTTGGGCAGGAATTTTTTTATCTACAGCAGAACCAGAAATAGCCAAAGTTATCGCGGAGGCTATTTGCGATTTTAGCAGGTTGCTCCAAAGATTCTCTAAAGGAGACAGAGGTAGCAACATAGAAATTGCTATTGCTGGATACAAAGCAGCTTTAAATTTTTATGAAGAAAACGAAAAAGAAAAATTAGAAAAACTCAAGAATGAATTAGCAAGTGCATATCGTCAGCGTTCAAGAGGTAGCGCAGAAGAAAATAATCAACAAGCCATAAAATATCAACGAGAATCATTAGAAATTGTATCTAAATTTCACAAAATTCAAGAAGAAACTATTCGGCAAATTTCAAATAATTTTGAACTTTGTAATCTTAATGGAGCGTATCTGCTTCCAGATTCTGAGAATATACTTGTTCCTCCATCTTGGTCATTAATATATTTATATTGGGAAGAAAATAAATTTGATAAAACAAACAATTTTGATGTGATAATTGAGGTTTCTGAGCAAGTTATCGAGTCATATCCTCGGAATCAATATCCTGAAATATGGGCGGCTATCAAGGCAAACCAAGGTTACGCTCATCACAGACGCAATAATTACATACCACAGGAACTGATTGATAGCGTAGAGGCTATTTATTGCTACAAAGATGCTTTAAAAATTTATAAGCCGTCTACTCATCCTATAGATTGTTTTAGAATTGGACTCAACTTAGGTAGTTTGGGTTTTTCAAATAAGCTTTGGGAATATGCTATTAGAGGTTATGGAACTGCCATTTCCACAGTTGAAAAAGGTCGCGATTGGTCAAATTCAATAATAGAAAAACGGGAGATTTTGGAGGATTGCATCGATGTTTACGCCAAAATAGTGAAAGCATATATTAAGCATAACAAACCTCGCAAAGCTATTGAATATGTAGAGCGTAGTAAAGCCCGCCACCTCGTCGAACTCCTTGCCACCCGTGACCTCTACCCCAAAGGTGACATTCCCGAAACCGTTATTAACGAACTCTCGCGCCTGCGTCGAGAAATTGATGCCGAACAGCGACGACTAGACATCGAACAGACAAATCGTAACAGCAACAGAGGCACGATATCAGGAGAACGCAACCCCCAAATCGAAAACCTACAAACCACCAGTCGCGATCAAACCAATCTAACCCAATTACGGCAACAACTAAATGAATTGATTGCCCGCGACATCACACCCATCGACCCCGACTTCGTACTCACTCAAAAAGTTAAAGGCATCTCCTACAAAAAGATTCAATCCCTCACAGCAGAAAACACCTCTATCCTTCAGTGGTACATTACAGGCGACAGACTTCTTGCTTTCATTATCACCGCTGAATCACCAACTCCTATAATCTGGCAATCGTCAAAAGCCGACTTTAAGGTCTTGAAAAATTGGTTCAACGAGTATCTGAAAGACTACCAAGAAAACAAAACTCAATGGCAGCAAAACCTAGCCTCCTGCCTCCAAAGTCTAGCTGATATTTTGCATTTCAACGATCTTCTGGAAATAGTTCCCAAACATTGCAGTCAACTAATTCTAATTCCCCACCGCTTCCTGCACCTTTTCCCCCTTCACGCCTTGCCAGTTAGCCGTGAAACCTGGCAGCGGTTTAATTCAGAAACCCCGTCTCCAGAACCCACTAATCCTTGCGTGCTAGATTGCTTCAAACAAAGTGTCCGCTACGCCCCCAGTTGCCAACTCCTGCAACAAGCACAAAGGCGAAAACGCCCCAATTTCACACACCTATTTGCCGTCCAAAATCCTACCAATGACCTGGAATTTACCGATGTAGAAGTACAAGCAATCCGTCAGAATTTCCCACCAGAAAATCAAGATATTCTCATCCAAAATAATGCCCAAAAATCAGCCATAAACGACAGCCGCCTCCGCATCGCCCACTGCGCCCACTTTAGCTGTCACGGCTACTTTAACTTTCAGCAACCTTTGCTCTCCGCATTGCTGCTAGCCGACAGCGAATTACCCCCACCAGCACCAGCAGAATCAAACCCCAACCGTTATCAACCCTTACAAAATGGCAACATTCTCGACCTTGACAAATGCCTCACCTTAGCAGACATCTTTGCCCTCGACTTCCGAGAATGTCGCCTAGTAGTCCTCTCCGCCTGCGAAACCGGCATCAGCGACTTTAGCAGCATCAGCGATGAATATATCAGCTTACCTAGCGGTTTCCTCGTGGCAGGCAGTTCCAGTGTTGTACCCACACTTTGGACTGTGAATGATGTATCTACTTCATTGCTCATGATAGAATTTTATCAGAATCTCAAAGCCGGGTTAAGCGTCGCTCTTGCCCTCAACAAAGCTCAACTTTGGCTGCGGGATGTTACAGTAGAACAGTTAGAACAGTGGAGAAACGAACTTCCTCAACGTCCTATCCTAAAAAAAGCGATCTACCAGATGATTAAGAAGATAGACTCCACAGTAGTACGACCTTTTCAATCACCTTATTATTGGGCTGCCTTTTGTGCAACTGGTCAGTAAAAATCAAATAATTATGCTTAGCGAAAGCCAGAAATATATCAACGCCTTCATACAGCTAGTTAAAAATCAGAAACCCCTGTTTTTGAAAGACAATAGGAATGAAGACCTCAATCAAGCAAAAGAAAATTTCCGAGAAACAGAGGATGATCTGGCTGATGACATCATTGAATGGTGTGCAAAGTACACCGACATTGATGAAGCATTAGACCAGACTCGCGAAGGATTAGATGTGTCAGGAGAAATGGCAGGGGAGCGCACACCAGGAACAACTAAATTGAAGGCTCCACCACCGCCTCCACCTCGCAAAGTCTCCAGAGAAACGCTATTAAATGCCATCCAAGAAAGTTTTCCCAACCAGTCAACATAGAAGATTCGGCGGTTGAAACCGCGTCTACATAAACAAAACCCGCCTCCGCGGGTTGAAGAGTGGGCGGTTAAAATTAGCTTATTTTCTTCAGTCCGCGTCGGCGGACATCGTTTGTATAGGCGCGGTTTCAACCGCCGTCTTATCGAAACCCTATTAGGCTCTAGGTGATGAATAGCACTCAATTGACAGGCTGGGCGGTTGAAACCGCGTCTACACAAACAAAACCCGCCTCCGCGGGTTGAAGAGCTTGTTGTTAAAATTAGTTTATTTTCTTCAGTCCGCGGAGGCGGACATCGTTTGTATAGGCGCGGTTTCAACCGCCGTCTTATCGAAACCCTCTTAATATCTAGATGATGAATAGCACTCAATTGACAGGCAAACTTGCCAACCCGAAACTAACGCTGTTTGCCTTTCAATTGTGCAACAACCTTGCCAAAGGCGACCAACAAACAGTAGACAATGCCGACCATTTATGGCATCAATGCGTTGCTTTGGGAAACCTCCTGCAAACCAATCCAAAACTCGATGCTTTCCTCGAACACCTTGCCCACACAAAAAGCCAAAATAGCCAACAAAGCGAATATTTAGAACTTTATGAGTCAGATGGTGATAAAATCCTATCATTTACCACTCTCAGCCAACCGGACAAAGTACCCCTAGAAGGCGGAATTTATCCGGTGCAACTGCACGACACTTACGCCCTTGACTTGACGCTACAGACGGCAGATACACTAGAAACCAACCAACTCAACAATCTAAATTTTCAAGGTTGTCTGCTACCTAATAAAATCCAAGCATCACTCGGACAAACCCTGGTATTCTTTGCCAAACCCGTTGATTTTTCCGGTGATTATAAAGAATTAGCAACAGCTTGTGTAGAAGCTTTTTTTCAAGATGTAGAAAACCAGCTAAAACCCTATTTGATTAAAGAGGGAAAACTTCTCGGCAGTCCCATTTTTGAATTTGACAATCCTCAACAAAATCCGAGTTTCAACTGCCGTATACTCGTCTGGTTGAACATAGATGAAAAAACTTCAGAGTTAGAGGATAAAGGTGATTATTATCCTCCGCTGCTCAATTTGTTATGCTGTCGGAATAAAATCCTTTACGCCAATTACCAAGCGGAACTCTGCAACAAGGAAGCGAGGAAACTGTACAGCCAATTAGAAGCCAAGGTGAAAGAGTTTAGCAATTTAAAATCCGATCCAAAACAGCGACTGCAACAACTAGAAAATTGGCTGATTCAACTTCCCCAAATCGGGTTTGAGTATGCCCGCTATTTGCGAGATATAGAACTTCACCTGACTACAATTAAAACGAATGCTTACAACTATCGTGACTACCACAAACAACTTGTCAGTTGCAGCCTCGAAGGAACAGATAACTTAGATTTTATCCGAGATTTCCTCACTGGGAGTTGCCAGATGTTTCAGAAACAGATTAAAGTCAACATGAGTTATCTTACCGCAGGACGGCAATTGTTTCAACAGATGATTGAAACAATCCGAATAATTGTCGATTTGGAGGGTCAAAAACAACAGGCAGAGTTTGAAATAGGGGCAAGAAATAGCGATACCGAATTGCAAAACACGATTCAATCGGTAGGTGCAGGAATCGGTGCAGGCATCGGTGTGGCAGGAATAATTGCCAGCAGCTATCCTCTGATAACGGAAAGTCCAATTGCACCTTTTTCTACATCTTTACCACCGCATCCCTTTGTATTATCTCTCTTCTTCAGTTTATTATTCGGCGCAGTCTTTGGCTTTGGTACTTGGCGGTTGACTCGCAAAATTAAGCCCAAGGATGCAAATAGTAGCAATCAGATAAATGGTAGAATACCGGGTTGTTGAAACCGCGTCTACACAAACAAAACCCGCCTCCGCGGGTTGAATACCGGGTTGTTAAAATTAGCTTATTCTATTCAGTCCGCGGAGGCGGACATCGTTTGTGTAGATGCGGTTTAAACCGCCGTATTGTCTCATTCTCACCATAATTCGAGATCATTTATGACTTTTTCTAAATCATTCTTTTTATTCATATCCTTCGGCCAATAATCAAAAACTTTCTCTAAAACTTCCACAGACACATTGTTCATCAACCAATCATCACTAGAATCATCCCCAAGATTCAAAAAATACTTTAAACGTTCCTCTATCGAATCCTTATCTCCTTTATCCACTTGTCCAACTCGCTCAAACCAATTCCCTTGCGAGTCCTTAAAGGAATTAGCATCAATACTACATATCTGATGCACTAAAGCCAATGAATTCTGATCGAGACCATTTTTGCTAGTCGAATTAATCGGATAGGCTGTTGGTAAACCTTTACAGGTTTCTTGGAACGTTAAGGGAATCACCGTAAAAGTTTGTAGGCATCCAGAGTTATCTTGAAATTGGTCAATTTCCCAAAACAGATAATGATGCTCTCCCCGCAAAATCCTACTAGAATTAATTGTCAGGGTGCAATTAACAGTCTTGCATTCAATCTCCCCTGCTGCACTTAAATCATAAATGTGATTGTGATTGTGTTGGCAACGAAGAGATACTTTCTGGGGATTCACTAAATAAATCCAACCTTGACGAGGTGTTTTTCCAGCCACATTATCACCCTAATTCACTGATTAACTTTTGTCTTTCTGTCTGAAGATTCAGTCTCACCACTTGCTCTAGTTGATGGCTATCTTTAACCTCAATCATTGGCGCAGTGCTGTACACATACTTTAGTAACTTCTGGATTTTATCCTGTCCTGATCCTGCCCATTCTCTGCGAATGTTGTCCAGCATTAGTTTTAGTCCTAAAGGTAATTCTAAATCATCGACATTACCGGCTTCCGCACCAAGTCGGATAAATATGGTTTCTCCCACAGATTCTTGCACAATTGTTTTGCCATTCATTTGATTTAAGGCAACAATGATGTCTTCGTTCCAAGGGCTATAGTGATAATAACGCCAATTGAGCTGCGTAAGCTGTTTGTTTGTCCATTTGACAGAATAAAGGTCGGCCAAATACAAAAACTTGATTAATTGCGTTTTTGTAATATGACCTTTTGTGGCGTAAACAAAATACTTGATGAGGGTTTCTAGCATGGCTTTGATTGTTTGTAGGGTGCGTCGCTATAAAAATTCATGAATTCCATCGATAATCTCATTGCGACGCACTTTGCGACTGTTGGGAAAGAGTAAAAGAGAGGGTTGTTTATTCAACCGTTAAATAACCAAGGTACGTCGCTGTGAGATTGTGGATTTTTATCGAGGGATTGTCGATCGCGACGCACCCTACGCACTACGATTAAAGAAACCGGGTTTTTAGCAGAATTTACGTCTACAATGCGTCTTTTCGTGAAAAACCCGGTTTCTGGACACCCGCGCGCAAGTCCTGAATCGTACTTTAACGGTTACATCTTGCTGATAATTCTTTGCACGATTTCGACGCCTGTTACCGCTTGCCAGCCAAACAGCCCTAAGAGCCCCACATTCAGAAAGATGTGAGTGTATCTGGCAACATTGTTACCTTTTTGCATCAACGGAGTCAGAGAGGCTGAAATGGCAATTATTGCGGTCATTCCCAAGCCGGCTAGCAAGTGGGCTCCCACAAATAGTTTGCCGTTGTTGATGTAGGTGACGGCCATTCCGCCGATCGCCCCTGTTACCATCAAGGCTAGCAGCAAAGATCCCATCTGGTGATGCTTAATGTTGAATTTGCCCTTAATTAACTCTTTTTTGACCTCACCTTCGGCACTTCTGGTACGGCGGATTTGAACGCCGAGATACAAAGCATACAATGAGATTGCCAGCAATACCCACATTAAAACTGGGTGGAAGAATTGGCTCCAAACTTTTACTGACTCAGGAATTTCAAGATTCATGGTGTTCTCAGGATTTTTCAACTTACTTCATAAAACTTAGCATACCAGTCATGCCGTCTCATGCGACGGTAAAAATATACGGTATGAGAGACTATTATGCCTGCCACTAAACAAAACGCTGTATTGATTCAAGCTGCCAAGACTGGTAACATTATTCACGTCCAAGCTTTACTCGCTAAGGGTGTTGACGCTAACGCCAAAGACTCTGAGGGGACGACGGCTTTGATGTTTGCGGCCCAAAAGGGCTATACGGAAATTGTGCGTATTTTACTAAAAAATGACGCTAATGTCAACCTCGCGAGCAGGCGTTTTGGCCTGACGGCTTTGATGTTGGCTGCGGCTCACAAACAGGCTGATGTTATGCGGCTGTTGTTGGCTGCGGGTGCTGATGTTGACGCTAAAAATGATGATGGGAGTACGGCTTTGATGGCGGCTTCTCTCAAAGGCGATATCAATGTTGTGCGGCTTTTACTTGCTGCTAATGCTGATGTGAATGTGCGAGATCAAGATGGAGATTCGGCTCTCAAAATAGCTGCTTTGTCCGGGTACGAAGCTGTTGTTCAAGCTTTGGCTGATGCGGGTGCTATTGCTGATAATTCTATGTTGTTTTCAGCTATTAGTCAAGGTAGCGCGCAAATTCTCAGAATTTTGCTGAACTGCGCTGCGGATGTTAATCTTAAAAATCTACAGAGCAAAACTCCTTTAATGCAGGCTGCTACGGCGGACAATTTGGCTGTTGTTGAGGCGCTGCTAGCCGCTGGTGCTGATTTGGAAATTCGCGACAAAGAGGGCGAAACTGCTTTAACTTTGGCTGCGGATTGTGGCAATGTTGATGCGGTGCGAGCTTTGCTGGCTGCGGGTGCTAATCCGAATGTGAAAAGTGGAGATGGGGGCACGGCTTTGATGGCGGCGGCTGCTGGGGGAAATTTCGCGATCGCACATATATTACTAGATGCTGGCGCGGATATCAACGCTAAGGACAGAGATGACGAAACTGCGTTGAATTTTGCCGTGGTTGAAGGCTGCGAAGATGTGGTGGAATTGCTCTTAAACCGAGGTGCTAGTGTGGGTGCGAGAAATCGGTTGGGCGATACGCCTTTGCTGGTGGCGGCTGTTCACGGTCATAGTGCGATCGTATCAGCTTTGCTGCAAAAAGTAAACTCAAATCAGGCTGATTTCCTGAATGCTAAAAACTTTGGGGAGACGGCTTTGACGCTGGCTGCGTTTCATGGACATACTGAGACGGTGAAAGCCTTGCTTGAGGTTGGTGCTGATCCGAATGTCCCGGCGGATTTGGGAAAAACGGCTTTGATGAAGGCGTGCGATCGCGGTTATATGGCGATCGTCCAATTATTAGTTGAAAAAGGCGCGGATGTCAACTTGCTGGATGATTCCGGCGCAACTGCTGTCATGTGGGCCGCCCATCGGGGTTATGCTGATTTAGTCAAGATTTTAATCGCTGCTGGTGCAGCATTAAATCACAAAAATCCGGGCAATTATACAGCTTTAATGTTAGCTGAATTTAAGGGTTATTCCACTGTGGTGAAATTGCTCAAAAATGCCGGAGCACAAGAGTAAATATAGCATCGCGGGAGACGTAAACGGCGGTTGAAACCGTACGTCCTATCTGAGGAAAATGCGGTGTCAATAAAAAAAATCATGTTAACCGTCCATTCTTCAACCCGCGGAGGCGGGTTTTGTTTTTGTAGGCGCGGTTTCAACCGCCGTCTTATCTTGAAAATATCTGCGTTTATCTCCGTTTATCTGCCTTAAATCTGCGGTTTTGCTATTCATAAAAAATTTATGCAACAAGTCTCAATCCGCTTTACGCACCCAGCCATTAATAGTAAAACGACTATCAGCAAAAGCCTTCGAGGGACAGCTAACTGTCAAAACTTCGTGCATATAGCGGCTTAGGAAAAATACGATGCTATTATTGCGAGGTTCCACGGTTCTGAATGTCTCATCTGCAACATAAAAATTGTTCTCGACTTTGCTATCGTAAATCAGCAATTCGCCACCTGAAAAAGCCTTCGGTTCTCGATTGAAATAATAAACGTAAGTAAAAAATCGGGTGGCGGTATCTGGTGAACCGCTATCGTTGTGAAGTTTATAAAAGTTGTTGTCATTGTGCAGAGTTAGCTGAGCTTCTATGTCACCAAGCGTAAATGATGGTAGATTTAATTTACGCAGCACATCGGGGAGAATTGCTTTGATGCGATTTACCATCAATTGCGAAAATTCGGGGAAGGAGTGGAGTACCATCGAACGTCGGTAATCTTCGGCATTTGTTGAGGTGCTGGTACTCACAAATTCCGATTCTTTTGCTAAAACATATTTGATGAGTTTGTTCTTTTCGGCGGCGGTGAGAAAGTTGTCAATTTGGGCGTATCGAGATATTAAGTCATCATTTACAGGCGCAGGGGCGGGAATTTTTGCGGGAATTTCTACAGGAATTTCTACAGGAATTTCTACGGGAATTGCTAGCTGCTGCGGCTGTATTTGCTGCAATAAAATTGGGGGTTCTGTGACTAATCCGACTAGGTGTTCGGCGGGAAAGGAAAGGCTGGAACGCCCGTCGTCTATGGGGATTTGGAATAAGGTTGAAAACCCTACTGTCTGTTGCGTGCGATCGACTAATGTTTTGACTAGGCTGTGCAATAATGGTGTGTCTGATTTAAGAATGACGGTGCACTGATGTCCGCCGGTGAGCAGGATTTTAACTTTTACGTCTTGGGGTTGAATTTGCTGTTGACTGTAAGTCATAATTTTTAAAGGACGCAATTTGGGAAGCAATTCTGGAAGGACACAACAGTGTTGTGTCCCTACTATAGGGTATTATTCCTAATGCAAGAAGTGGCGGATATCGGTAAACATCATTGTGATTCCGAGTTGGTTAGCCGCCTCAATGGAATCTTTATCGCGCATACTACCTCCCGGTTGGACGATCGCAATTATGCCAGCCTCAGCAGCCGTTTTTACCGAATCATCGAAGGGGAAGAAGCCGTCGCTGGCCAAAATCGCTCCTTTACTCTTCTCTCCCGCTTGTTCCAATGCTAGTTTAACCGATCCGACGCGGTTCATTTGTCCCGCGCCGACACCGATTGTAGTGCGATCGCGCGTTACAACGATCGCATTAGACTTAACGTGTTTCGCTACCTTCCAAGCAAACAGCAATTCTGCCAACTCTTCAGCCGTCGGCTGCTTCTCAGTAACTGCGCGCCATTTGCTAGTTTCTTCTACTACATTATCCGAGTCTTGCACCAGCAAACCGCCTGCGATTACTTTCACAGTTTGTGCTGGGCCTTGAGTCAAATCTGGCAAAATTAATACTCTAACTTTCGCCTTTTTCTTGATAATTGCTTCCGCTTCCGGTTCGCAGCCTGGGGCGACAATACACTCTAAAAATGTCTTAGTTAACGCCGTTGCGGTAGCAGCATCAATCGGGCGATTGAGGGCGACAATTCCACCGAAAGCTGAGACTGAATCAGTGTCAAAAGCTTTTTGATACGCTTCCGAAATAGTTGTTCCCAAGGCTGTACCGCAAGGATTTGTATGTTTCAGAATAGCGGCGGCGGGAGTCTCTGGGAATTCTACAATTAGCCGTCTTGCTGCTTCTAAATCTACTAAATTATTGTAGCTCAATTCTTTGCCTTGCAGGATGGTGCTAGTTGTCCAGCCTGTGGGTGTAGTTCCGCTTTGATACCAGGTGGCGGCTTGGTGGGGGTTTTCGCCGTAGCGGAGTGTTTGCAACTCTGTACCTGATACGCTAAACTCCTGCGGTAGCTTCGATGCTGCGGATTGGTTGCTAAGATAATTGGCGATCGCGCGATCGTAGTTTGCTGTATGTTCAAATGTTTCTAGCGCGCGCTTTTGCCGAAACTCTAAGGATGCTTCCCCGCCGTTTTGTCGCAGTTCTGCTAAATAAGTATTGTACTGGTCAGGATTGCACAAAACTGTCAAATGAGCGTGGTTTTTAGCTGAAGCCCTCAGCATCGCCGGCCCGCCGATATCGATTTGTTCAATTGCGTCTGCTAGGGTTACTCCCGGTTTAGCAATTGTCTGTTCAAACGGATACAAATTCACTACAACTAGATCGATCGCCCGAATTTGATTTTCGGCTAAATCTGCGATATCTTGCGCTACATCGCGGCGCGCTAAAATACCTCCGTGGATTCGCGGATGAAGTGTTTTGACTCGCCCGCCCAAAATTTCGGGAGAACCAGTATATTCCGCAACTTTGGTGACGGGGATTCCCGCTTCTTTGAGGGCGCTTGCTGTCCCGCCGCTGCTAATTATGTCAAATTCAAATTCTTCTACTAGACTGCGCGCTAAGTCGATTAGCCCGGTTTTGTTGGATACGCTCAGAAGTGCTAGACGTGCCATTGGTTTGAAATTGCGATCGCAAAAATAGACAGGTTATATTCTATATCAAATCTGGCGGTAGGGGAATAATTTGGTAGTTTTTGACTATGATTACATTATCTAAAGATGACTTGGCTTGTTGGCAGCATATTTTTTTAGAAAATATTTTTTTTTGCAGTTGATTATAAATATTTATAACGGGCGCGTCGATCCTGTTAGATTGTCCGCTGTCAGCGGGATTGAAGCCATCTTTCCCCTTAACTGCCGTGTCCCGCGCCAGGGCCGATGCTGTTGAAATTACTTACTCAAGTGTAATAGATAATTCGATGGCGATCGCTCTAGAATCTTAAGGATATTTTAGGATTAATTATCAAATTGATGTGCTAGCATCGGTTATAAATTGTTCTATCCCTAAATTAGTGGAAAAATTGGGCGAGAGCGATATCTTAATAAAAAAATAGCAGGTTCAAATATGTTTTTTCAAGAAGCAGATTCAGAAAAGAAGCTCAGTAATATTAGCAGTAGGCCGAAACAAACTGCTAACAACCTCACCGATCGAACAAACTATCAAGAGATGCCCCAAAACATAACCGAGAATTCGACACAGACCAACATTTCAGAAGCTTACAGTCTGAGTTTGTGCGAAATGCAGCAGATGCAGCGAGCAATAGAACAGCTAAAGCAGGATTTGAAAGCTAGCGAATCTCGGTTTCGGAATGCGATCGAAAAGAATGCAGACGGCATGGCAATTGTCAACAAATTCGGACTTGTGTCTTTTGTAAACCAGTCAGCAGAAGCGCTGTTCAACTGCACAGCGGAGGAACTTTTAGGTCAAGAATTTTTTGGTGGTTTGCTAGTAGAATGTTCTGCTTGCGATCTGGAGATGAATGCAGATATTATTCCCCAAATTGGCAAAGTAGCTACAGCAGGAATTCGTGTCGTGCAAACAGAAGTTAAAGTTATTCGCAAGCAGCAAGAAAATGCTGTGGTAGAAATGCGGTTGGTGGAAACGGAATGGGAAGGAGAAATGGCTTATTTAGCGACGCTGCGGGACATTACCGATCGCAAGCGCGCCGAAGAAATACTTTGGTTGTACGATCGGGCTATGGCAGCTACCAGCACCGGAGTTACGATTTCTGACGCCACTAATCCCGAACATCCGATTATTTACTGCAATCCCGCCTTTGAAAACATGACAGGTTATCGGCGGCCAGAAATTCTCGGAAAAAACTGCCGATTTTTGTACGGAAGCGACACCGATCCCGCAGCAGTAGAAATAATTCGCCAAGCCTTACAAACAGAGAGCGAATGCAAGGTAATATTAAAGAATTACCGCAAAGACGGAACCGCTTTCTGGAATTGTTTCTCAATATCTCCGGTGCGCGATCGAACAGGCAAATTAACTCATTTTATCGGCGTACAGAGAGACATCACCGATCGCAAAAAAGCCGAGGAAGCCTTACAAAATTCCGAAGCACAAAGCAGAGAACAAGCAGCTAAACTAGCAGCAGCACTTGACGAACTCAAAGCGACTCATTCTCAATTAGTGCAGAGTGAAAAAATGTCTAGTTTAGGATTGCTCATTGCCGGAGTCGCTCACGAAATCAACAACCCCGTCAGCTTCATTCACGGCAATCTTGCTCACCTGAAAAATTATACTAGAGACTTGTTTAATTACCTCGAACTTTACCAACAACACTATCCCAATCCAGTTGCAGAAATTCAACAAAAAATAGAAGAGAATGAGCTCGATTTTTTAGTTGAAGATTTCCCCAAAATCGTATCTTCAATGAGCGTCGGTATCGAGCGGATTTGCCAGATTGTCCAGTCGTTGCAGAATTTTTCGCGGCACGACGATTCACAGATGAAACCCGTCAACCTCCATGAAGGTATTGACAGCACGCTGTTAATACTAAATCACCGTTTGAAAGGAAACGGTGAAATGCGGCCAATTGAAATTGTTAAAAAATACGGAAACTTACCGCCTGTGGAGTGTTTTGCGGGGCCGCTCAATCAAGTTTTTATGAATATTCTCAGCAATGCGATCGATGCTTTAGGTGATGGGAATAGTCAGCGAAGTTTTCAAGAAATGCGTGAGAATCCCAGCCAGATTAAGATTTGCACAGAAGTTACGGAGAATTTTGTAGAAATCAAAATTGCGGACAACGGGCCGGGAATCACTGAGGAAGTCAAGCAGCGCATATTCGATACATTTTTTACTACCAAACCCGTTGGTAAAGGCACGGGAATGGGTTTATCTATTAGCTATCAAATTATTGTAGAAAGACACAACGGCGAATTATATTGTACTTCGGAATTGGGCAAGGGCACGGAATTTATGATCAAAATGCCGATCGCACATTCGTGTAGTTACCCACAATAAAAATTGTTTGTAGATGCAGATGCAGGTAGTGCCCTGAAGGAAAGGATCAAGAGAATTAAACTGAATTCAAAGAAAGTAGGCGTTTAGAGTTGTAAATTAGC